>JAIXVH010000056.1 GCA_027483125.1 Acetobacteraceae bacterium
GCCTGGATTCCGCTGAACCTCGACATGGAAGTGCTGACCGACCCGGTCGCACCCCGCGCGCGCATCTGCGCTGTGGCGCGCGAATTGGCAGCACAAGGCGCGCGCAGCATCGTGCTGGGCTGCGCCGGCATGGCCAAGCACCGCGCGGCGGCCGAGGACGCGGCGGGCGTGCCGGTCATCGAACCGGCACAGGCGGCGGTGGGTCAGGCCTTGGCGGCGGTGCTGGCGGGGCGGGAAATGGCGGGGCTGCGGGTGGCCGCCGAGTAGTGCGCGGGCCGCGCTGCTTCGAAACGCACCCGCGAGGGTTCAACTATCCGAACGCGGCACCCAGGGAATGCGGCTGACCTCGATGCCCTCATCGGCCAGCGCCTCGGCTTCGGAATCCGTCGCTTCGCCATAGATCGGGCGCTCTTCCGCCTCGCCCTTATGGATTCGCCGCGCTTCCTCGGCGAAGTCGCTGCCGACGTAGTCGCTGCTGCGCTCCACCTCGTCGCGCACGCGCTGCAACAAGGCCAGCACCTGCGCGGGCACGGGGCCGGCTGCGGGCTTGGTCGGCACGGGTGCGGGCGGCGCGGGTGGCGTTTCCGGCGCGGCCTCGGGGCGGCCCTTCACCCCGGGCGCGCGCGCCACGGCGGGCGTCATCAATGCGCGCGAGACATGGGTGTCGCCACAGACCGGACATTCCACCAGACCGGCCTTGGCCTGACTGTCGAAGGCAACGCCGCTGCGGAACCAACTGTCGAATTCATGGCCATTCGCGCAGCGCAGTGTGTAGTGGATCATTCCTGATGATGCCCCGGCGGGGTTTGCGTTAATCCGTCATATAGGCGCGCGGCCGGCGCTTGTAGAGGCCTGCGCGCGGCATAGGCTGGCGCAATGTTCACGCGCCACATCAGCACCAGCATCAGCATCGCCGCGCCGCCCGAACGGGTCTGGGCGGTGCTGATGGATTTTCCGGAGCATGCCGCCTGGAACCCCTTCATCCGCGGCATCGCCGGCGCGGCGCGGCTGGGCGAGGAATTGACGGTTGTGCTCTCACCCGATGGGGCGCGCAGCTATGTCGTCCGGCCGCGCGTGATGCGATTGGATCCGCCCGCGGTGTTCGCCTGGCGCGGGCGGCTCTTCGTGCCGGGGCTGTTCACCGGCCTGCACAGCTTCACCCTGTCGGCCGAGGCCGGCGGCAGCCGCTTCACCCATGCGGAACGGTTCAGCGGCCTGCTGGTGCCCTTCCTCGGCGCCATGCTGGCCGAGACGGAGCGGGGCTTCGCGCGCATGAACGCGGCGCTGAAGCAGCGGATGGAAGCCTGATGATGTTCAGCCGGTAACGCCCGTCATGCCGCGATGGAAGGACATGGCTTCAGCCCTTCACATCCATCGCCGTGCGCAGCCCATCGCTGACCAGGTTGAAGCAGATGCTGGTCATGAAGATGCACACGCCCGGCAGCACCGCGACCCAGGGCTGCACATAGATCGCCGTGCGCAGCGTGTTCAGCATCAGCCCCCATTCGGGTTCCGGCGGCCGCGTGCCGAGGCCGAGGAAGGACAGGCCGCTCGCCAGGATCATGCACACCGAAATCAGGCTGGTCGCGTAGATGAAGATCGGCCCCAGCACATTGCCCAGCACATGCACGCGCACGATGGTGAAGGCCGATGCGCCCGAGGCGCGCGCGGCATCCACGAAATCGAGGTTGCGAACACCCGTGGTGACACTCTCGGCCACGCGGATGATGGGCGGAATGAATACCATGGTGAGCGCGATGATCGCGTTCAGGATGCCCGCCCCCAGCGCGCCCGAAATGGCGATCGCCAGCAGCACCGACGGGAAGGCGTAGAACACATCGGTCATGCGCATGATCAGCATGTTGATCTTGCCGCCGAGAAAGCCCGCGATGACGCCCAGCGTGGTGCCGATCACGAAGGCCAGCGCCACCGGCAGGATGCCCATGAACCAGGACAGCCGCCCGCCATGCAACAGCCGCGTCAGGATATCGCGCCCCAGTTCATCGGTGCCGAGCGGGTAGCCATCCGTCCCGATCGGGCGCAGGCGGCGGATCATGCTGCCCTGGTAGGGATCATGCGGCGCGATCCAGGGCGCGAAGATGATGGCGAGTGCCATGCACAGCAGCACGAAGGCGCAGAACATGGTCAGCTTGTCGCGCGACAGGCGCTTGAAAACGCCCTTCCAATAGCCGTCGGAGGCCTGCGCGGCCTGGCGCGCCTGGACGGCAAGTTCAGCGGCGGCGGCGGAGGTGTTCATGAGCGTTTGATCCTCGGATCAAGGGCGGTCTGGACCAGGTCCACGAACAGGTTCAGCGCGACGAAGAACATCGCCAGCACCAGGATCGTGCCCTGCAACACCGGCAGATCACGCTGGAAGATGGCGGAGTTCAGCAGCAGGCCGGTGCCGGGCCAGGAGAAGACCGTCTCCACCAGGATCGAGCCGCCCATGAGGTAGCCGAGCTGGAGGCCGATCACCGCCAGCGCGTTCGGCGCCGCGTTCTTCACGACATGCACGAAGACATTCCAGGACGTCAGGCCCTTGCCGCGAAGCGCCACCACGAATTCCTGGTTCATGATCTCGGCCACGATGCCGCGCACGGTGCGCGTCACGATGCCCATGGGAATCACGGAGAGCGTCACGGCGGGCAGGATCAGGTGCTGCATATGCTCCCAATCCCAGGCCCAGTCGGCGCTGCCGCCCGGCCCGGCCCCCATGGCCGGCAACCAGTTCAGCTGCACCGAGAAGATGACGACGAGCACCATGCCCAGCCAGTAATGCGGCACGGAGACGCCGGCCACGGCGGTGGTGACGGCCACGCGGTCCAGGATCGAGCCGCGGAAGGTGCCGGCCAGCCCGCCCAGGATGCAGCCCAGCACGAAGCCGATGAGCGAGGCGGCGAAGGCCAGCGTCAGCGTATTGCCGATGGCCGAATGCAGGTCGCTCCAGACCGGGCGGCCGGTGGCGAGCGAGCGGCCGAGGTCGCCCTGCACCACCTTCAGCAGCCAGAGGCCGAACTGGATGGGCAGCGGCTTGTCGAGCCCATAGTCACGCCGCACCTGCTCCACCACCTCCTGCGGGGCGTCGGGCGGGACGATGGCGTTGATCGGATCGCCCGGCGCGATCTGCACCAGCATGAAGCAGACGAAGCCGACCGCGAGCGCGATCGGCACGGCGTAGATGAGCCTTCGTATCAGGTAGAAGAACATCAGGCCCATCCTCCAGAAAGCGGGTCATTCACAGCCGCGGCCACCCCGAGGGGATCAGTGGTGAAGTCGGGGTGGCGCGGGGTCATCGGATCACTGGATATGCGGCAGACGCAGGTCCACGAACCAGCTCTGCGGCTGGACGTGGCCACGCACCCGCGGGCTCATCGCGCGCGGGCCCACATCATGGGCGATCCAGATGAACAGCGCCTCGTCCACGCCGGCCGCGTGCAGACGGGCCAGC
>JAIXVH010000147.1 GCA_027483125.1 Acetobacteraceae bacterium
AAAATCTCTTCCCGATGGCCGCAACTCGGGCAGCAGAAGAAGGACATGTTCTCGATCAGGCCGAGGACCGGCACATTCACCTTCTCGAACATGCGCACGCCGCGCCGCGCATCGATCAGCGCGACATCCTGCGGCGTGCTCACGATCACGGCGCCGGCCAGCGGCACGCGCTGCGACATGGTCAGCTGCGCGTCACCGGTGCCCGGCGGCATGTCCACCACCAGCACATCAAGCCGGCCCCATTCCACCTGGCCCATCATCTGTTCCAGGGCGCCCATCACCATCGGGCCGCGCCAGACCATGGGCGTCTCCTGCTCGACCAGGAAGCCGATGGACATGGCCGAAAGGCCCCAGCGTCGGATTGGGTGAATCCGCTGCCCGGTCACGCGGGGCTTTTCCTGCGTGCCCAGCATCTGCGGCAGGGAAGGGCCGTAGATGTCGGCGTCCAGCAGGCCCACCGCCAGGCCCTGCGCGGCCAGGGACACCGCCAGGTTTACAGCCGTGGTGGACTTGCCCACGCCGCCCTTGCCCGAGGCGACGGCGATGATCTTCTTCACATCCGGCAGCAGCATCGCGCCCTGGCCGGGCGTCGCCTTCGCGGCCGGCGGCGCCGCGGCGGGGTTATTGGCCGCTGCCGCGGCGGGGTTACTGGCCGCAGCCGCGGCGGGCGCGTTATGCGCCGTCAACACCACTGTGGCGCTCAGCACGCCCGGCACCCGCGCCACCGCGGCCTCGGCCGCGGCGCGCACCGGTTCCATCTGGCGTGCGCGTTCGCGCGGCACCGCCAGCGTCACCTGCACCATGCCATCGCGCGCCACCACGGCGTCGACGAAGCCGCTGGCGACCAGGTCGCGGCCGGTCGCGCTGTCATTCACCTGGGCCAATGCGGCCCGGACCGCGGCCGCCATCATGTCGCTCATCGCTTGAAAACCCGCATCCGCCGGGACATATCGGACGCGCGCGGCCCCGGCATGCCGCGCACGGTTGCGCCCTTCCGGGCAAGGCCGCACATATGGCCGGGCTTGGCGCCTGGCGCATCCCCCCCTTTCACAGCAGGGCGGGTTGAGCATATGCATCGGGCTGAAGCTGCATTCAGGTCTGGAGAAATCGCAGGATATGTCCTGGAACAATGGCGGGAATTCCCCGTGGGGCAACCCGAAGCCTGGTGGTAATCCGGGCGGCCCCTGGGGCAACCCTCCGCCGCGCCCGCCGGGTGGCGGCGGTGGCGGCGGCGGCCCCACCGGCCGCGGCCCCGATCTGGATGACGTGATCCGTCGTGCGCAGGATGCGGTGCGCCGTTTCCTGCCCAGCGGTGGCGCGGGCGGCAAGGGCATCACCCTGCTGGGCCTGATCCTGGTCGTGATCTGGGCCGGTTCCGGCTTCTATCGCGTGCAGCCTGACGAATTGGGCGTGGTGATGCGCTTCGGCGCCTTCAACCGCACCGCGCCGCCAGGCCTGAACTACGCCGTGCCCTGGCCGGTCGAGACCGTGACCACGCCGCGCGTCACGCGCATCAATCGCGTCGATGTCGGTTTCCGTTCGCCGGCCGATGCGGTGCCCGGTGGGCGCACCGTCCCCGCGCGCGATGTGCTGGCCGAATCCCTGATGCTGACCGGTGACGAGAACATCGTCGACATCGACTTCGCCGTGTTCTGGCGCATCCGCGACGCCGGCGATTTCCTGTTCAACATCCGCAACGCCGAGGAAACGGTGAAGTCCGCCGCCGAATCCGTGATGCGCGAAATCATCGGCCGCACGCAGATCCAGGCGGCGCTGACCGAAGCGCGCGCGCAGATCGAACAGGATGTCCGCCGCGGCACCCAGGCCATCCTGGACCAGTACCGCGCCGGCATCGAAATCACCCAGGCGCAGATGCAGAAGGTGGACCCGCCGGCCGCGGTGGTCGACGCCTTCCGCGACGTGCAGCGCGCCAATGCGGACCGTGAAACCGCCCGCAACCAGGCCGAGAGCTTCCGCAACGACATCATCCCCCGCGCCCGCGGTGAGGCTGAGCGCATGATGGCCGAGGCCCAGGGCTTCCGCGACAGCCAGGTCGCCCGCGCCCGTGGTGAAGCCGGCCGCTTCGCCGCCGTGCTCGCAGCCTATTCGCAGTCGCAGGATGTCACCACGCGCCGCATCTATCTGGAAACGATGGAGGAAATCCTCCGCCGCAGCCCGATGATCCTGGTCGATGACCGCCTGCAGGGGCTGACGCCCTTCCTGCAACTGGATGGCTCGCGCCCCGCGCCACGCCCGGTGCCGCCGGCCGCCCTGCCGGCACCACCTGCGCCGCCGGCCATGCAGCAACCCACCATCCGTCCGGGGATCGCGCGATGAACAAGCTCTTTATCGCAGGCGGCGCCCTGGTCCTGGCGCTGTTCGTCGCACTCGCGTCGATGTTCACCGTGCAGCAGACGCAGCAGGTGCTGGTCACGCAATTCGGCCAGCCGGTGCGCGTGATCCAGACGCCGGGGCTGAACTTCAAGCTGCCCTTCATCCAGTCGGTGATTCCCTTCGATGCGCGCCTGCTCGATTTCGACGGGCCGGGCGAGGAAGTGATTCTGGGCGACCAGCGCCGCCTGATCGTGGACAGCTTCACCCGCTATCGCATCACCAACCCGCTGGTGTTCTTCCAGACGGTGGGTGCCACCGAGCAGGGGATTCGCGGCCGGCTGTCGTCGATCGTGACATCGTCCCTGCGGCGTGTTCTGGCCGGCGAAACCCTGCTCGCCGTGCTGTCCAGCGACCGCACGCGCATCATGGCGGAAATCCGCCGCCAGGTGAACGAAGAGGCACAGCGCTTCGGCATCGAGGTGGTCGATGTCCGCATCCGCCGCGCCGACCTGCCGGATGAGAACACGCAAGCCATCCTGGCGCGCATGCAGTCCGAGCGCGAACGCGTCGCGCGCGAGGCCCGCGCGGAAGGCGCCGAAGTCGCCGCCCGCATCCGTGCCCAGGCCGAGCGCGACCGCACCGTGCTGCTGGCCGAAGCCGAAGCCAATGCCGCCATCCTGCGCGGTTCGGGCGAGCAGGACGCCATCCGAATCTTCGCCGAGGCCTTCAACCGGGACCCGGAATTCTTCCAGTTCTGGCGCACCATGCAGGCCTATCGGGAAGTGTTCAGCAGCGGCGAATCCCGCCTGGTGCTGACGCCGGACAGCGATTTCTTCCGCTACCTGCGGGAGATGCCGCAAATGCCGGCGCGGCGTTGATTGTCGCAGCCTGGCCGCGACTTTGGTCCGCGCAGCCGAGCCGCGACGTTGATACGATTTGTTCCAAAGGGGTGACGCATCCGTCACCCCACACCATACCTATTGCATGTAGGCTTTGGCCGGCGTGCCGCGCCTGGGCCGTCACCTCCGAGAGGACCACATGCGTCTGATTACCGCTCTTCTGCTGTCCACCCTGGCCCTGCCGGGCTTCGCGCAGACCCTGCCGCCGGTCGCGGCACCTGCCGCGCCGCCTGCCGCCGCCGCGCCGACCGCCGCCGCGCCGACCCCGGGCGCCGAGAACGTGCCCGCCGGCCGGCCGGACAGCTTCGCGCCCCTGGCGCGGCGCCTGCTGCCGGCCGTGGTGAACATCTCCTCGGTGATTGGTGGCGGCGCGCCGGCGCGGCCCAACCAGCGCCAGGAAGCGCCCGACACGCCCCAGGCCCCGCCCGGCAGCCCCTTCGAGGAATTCTTCCGCGACTTCTTCAACCGCAATCGCCCGCCCGGCGGCGGCCAGCAGGACGGCCAGCCGCAGCCGCAGCAGCGCCCGCGTGGCCAGTCCATGGGTTCGGGCTTCGTGATCGACCCCTCGGGCATCATCGTGACGAATAACCACGTCATCGAGAACGCGACCGAGGTGAATGTCATCCTCCAGGACAACACCACGCTGCGCGCGGAAGTCCTGGGCACCGACCCGCGCACCGACCTTGCCGTGCTGCGCGTGCGCCCGACCGCGCCGCTGCCCAGCGTGCCCTGGGGCAACAGCGATGACGCCCAGGTGGGTGATTGGGTGCTGGCCATCGGCAATCCCTTCGGCCTCGGTGGCACGGTCACGGCGGGCATCGTCTCCGCCCGCGGCCGCGACATCCGCCAAGGCCCCTTCGACGACTTCATCCAGACCGACGCCGCCATCAACCGCGGCAATTCCGGTGGCCCGCTGTTCAACATGCGCGGCGAGGTGGTGGGCATCAACACCGCGATCTATTCGCCGACCGGCGGCTCGATCGGCATCGGCTTCTCGATCCCGTCCAACCTGGCGCGTGGCATCACCGCGCAGCTGGCGCAGGGCGGGCGCGTGCGGCGCGGCTGGCTCGGGGTGAACATCCAGCAGGTGACGGACGAAATCGCCGAGAGCCTCGGCCTGCAAGGCGGCGCCCGCGGTGCGCTGGTGGCCCGCGTTCAGGAAGGCGCCCCAGCCGCCGAGGGCGGTGTGCGCAACGGCGACGTGGTACTGCGCTTCAACAGCCAGGATGTGCGTGACATCCGTGCCCTGCCGCGCCTGGTGGCGGAAACCGCCGTCGGCGCGCGGGTGCCCGTGGTGGTCTGGCGTGACGGTCGCGAAGTGACGGTGCAGGTCACGCTGGGCGAATTGCCGGCCGAGCCGCAATTGGCCTCGACCACGCCGAACGCGCCGCAGCCCGGCCGGCCCACGGAAATCGCCGGGGTCGGGCTGCGGGTGGCGGCGATCACGCCGGAAATCCGCGAACGGCTGCGCCTGCGCCCCGAACAGCGCGGCGTGGCGGTGGTGGAAGTGCTGCCCAACTCGCCGGCGGCCGAACGCGAAATCCGCGCCGGCGACGTGATCGTGGAAGTGCAGCAGGAACGCGTGAACACGCCGCAGGAATTGCAGGCGCGCGTGGAGCAGCTGCGCCGCCAGGGCCGGGGCACGGCGCTGTTCCTGGTGGAAAGCGCCAATGGCCAGCGCTTCGTGCCGCTGCGTCTGGCCGCGGCGCGCTGACGCCAGACTTGGCCTGGGAAGGCCGCACCCCTCCCTGGCCGCATTGCCCGACTGATCCTCTCGGCGCATTCTGCGCGCCGGAGGATCCACCCATGAATCGACGCACCACCCTGCTGGCAGCCCCTGCGCTGTTCGCCATTCCCGCCGCCCGCGCCGCCACGCCGGCGCAGGAGAGCCTGATCCAGGGCTTCTCCCCCGCGCGGCTGGGCCGGATTCGCGTGGCCATGGCGCGCGAGATCGAGCGCCAGACCTTTGCCGGCGCCATCACCCATATCCAGCGCCGCGGTGAGGTGGTGCACAGCGAAATCCATGGCCATCTGGACCCCGCCCGCACGCGGCCCATGCGCCCGGACGCGCTGTTCCTGCTGGCCAGCATGACCAAGCCCATCACCAGCGTCATGACGATGATCCTGGTCGAGGAAGGCGTGATCGCGCTGCGCGACCCGATCGGCACGCATCTGCCCGAATTGCGCAACCTGCAGCTGGAAGTCCGCCGCGCCGGCGCCGATCCGGAACTGGTCGCGCCCGCCAGCCAGCCCACCGTGCAGGACCTGCTGCGGCACACCAGCGGCCATGTCTACGCCGCCAGCGCACCAGCCGGCAGCCGCATCGGCCGCATGCAGGCCGAACTCGACATCGAGCAGCGCAACGGCAACGTCACCACCGATGAATTCCTGCGCCGCCTGGCCACCATCCCGCTGGCGCATCAGCCGGGCAGCACCTTCCACTACTCCATCTGCACCGACATCCTGGGCGTGCTGTGCGAACGCGCGACGCGCACGCGCTTCGACCGCCTGGTGAAGACCCGCATCCTGGACCCGCTGGGCATGAATGACAGCGCCTGGTTCGTCCGCCCGCAGGACATGGCGCGCGTGGCCATGGGCATGCCCAACGACCCGGCGGTGGCGCAGATGTGGGCCAGCTATCGCATCGAGCAGGACCCGGGCGATGTCGCGGCCTTCCGCGGCGGCGCGGGCATGGTGTCCACCACGGCCGATTACGCGAAATTCTGCCAGATGATTCTGGATGGCGGGCGCGGCAATGGCGTGCGTTTGCTGTCCCCGGCGACGGTGCGCTTCATGCTGTCCGACCACACGCTGGGCATTGCGGGCACCACCTTCGCCAGCACCGGGCCGGGCTATGGCTTCGGCCTGGGCTTCGCGGTGCGCCGCGGTGAGGGCATGGGCTTCGCGCCCGGCACCATCGGCGATGCCATGTGGGCCGGCGCCTGGGGTGTGTCCTTCACGGTTGACCCGCAGAACCAGCTCTTCGGGTTGATGATGGCCAATGCGCCGACGCCGCGCGTGCACACGCGCATGCTGTTCAAGAACCTGATGTACGGCGCGCTGGTGGGGTAGGGCGCGCCCCCTCAGGCGGCGGCCGCGCGGGTGTTGTGCACGCGGTAGCGGGAAGGGTCGACAATGCGTTCGCCTTCAGGATTCGCACCCGAGAAGGCATAGACCGGCCCTTCCCACGCGCCGAATTCGATGCGGCCATTCACGCCGGTCGGCTGGTAGTATTGCGTGTCCCGCGCGGCAATCACGGTGGCACCCGTGACCAGCGCCAGATAGCCGCAGAAGCGCTTGCCATCGCCCCAGGTGCCGGAGTTGCCGGCACCTGTGTCTGCCGGAGCGCAGGCGAACAGCACGATCTCCCGGACCAGCCCGTTCCAGGGTTCCACCACCCGGTAGTTGTTCAGGCTGAGCCCTTCCATCCCCAGCTGAATGCCGAAGCCGCCATGGGCGGTCGGCACGCTCATCCCGCTGCCGAGATTCCAGTTCGCCTCGAAGCCATGGCACAGGATGTGCAGCTTTTGCAGCCTGGTGGTCTGCCGCGCGCGGCGGGACACCGTATCCGCGATGCTGCGGATGCCGTTGCGCGGCCCGACCTGGAAGACGAAGCGGTACCAGTTGGGCGTGCCGCCGGTCAGCCGGCTGTCATGGATGATCATGGATGTCATGTCGGTTGCATGTCCCTCTCGCGCGGGGGCCGTCGCGCTGCGCGGGAGTATGCGCAGGCGCCGGGCGCCGTGGCGCAAACGCACAGGGATTTGAACCGGGTGGCCCGCGCCTGGCGCCTGGTCGCTAAGCCCGGGGTGAATCGGCGCCGCACTGGCGGCGTGATGCGCGGAAAGGTGGACAGCGGCGCGCCCGGGCGGCACTTTCATGCCATGCTGCGTCGCGAACTCCTGGCTGCTCCGGCCGTACTGGCCATTCCCGTCACCGCCGGCGCACAAACGCCGCGCCGTGTGCAAGCGATATCACTTCTGGGTGACGTCGCGCTGCCGCCGGATTTCACCCATTGGCCCTTCGTGAATCCTGATGCGCCGAAGGGCGGCGAGATCACGCTCGGCGCGCTCGGCTCCTTCGACAGCTTCAACGGCTTCATCCTGCGCGGCACGCCGGCGGTGGGGCTGGGTCAGCTCTATGACACGCTGACCGTGTCCGGGCAGGACGAGGCGAGCACGGAATACGCGCATCTTGCGTCGGTCATCGAATTGCCGGCGGATGGGTTGGGCGTGGCCTTCGAACTGCGCGAGAGCGCGCGCTGGCATGATGGCAGGCCCGTCACGGCGGCCGATGTCGCCTGGACCTTCGACACGCTTCGCGCGCAGGGAAGGCCGTTCTACCGCGCCTATTGGGGCGATGTGGAGAATGTCCGCGCCGAGGGCGAACGCCGCGTGGTGTTCCGCTTCAAGACCGCGGAGAATCGCGAATTGGCGCAGGTGCTGGGCCAGATGCCAGTGCTGCCGCGCCATTGGTGGGAAGGGCGTGATTTCGCCCGCCCGCTGACCGAACCGCCCTTGGGCTCCGGCCCCTACCGGCTGGAGCGCTTCGAACAGGGCCGCACGCTGGTCTATCGCCGCGTGGATTCCTACTGGGCGCGAGACCTGCCGACGCGCCGCGGCACCCATAATTTTGACGCTATCCGCTACGAGTATTTCCGCGACAGCACCGTGGCCTTCGAAGCCTTCAAGGCCGGCCAGATCGACTTCCGCACTGAGAATGTCGCGCGCGATTGGGCCACCGGCTATGACTTCCCCGCAGTGCGGCGCGGCCTCGTGAAGCGCGAAACCGTGCGCCACGAAATCCCGACGGGCATGCAGGGCTTCGCGATGAACATGCGTCGCCCGCTGTTCCAGGATGTGCGCGTGCGCGAGGCGCTGATGCACGTCTTCGACTATGAATGGCTGAACGCGAACATCTTCTTCGGCCTCTATGCGCGGACCAACAGCTTCTTCTCCAACTCCGAACTGGCCAGTTCCGGCCTGCCCACCGGCGCCGAGCTGGCGGTGCTGGAACCCTTCCGCGCGCAGCTTCCGCCGCAGCTCTTTACCCAGGAATTCCGTCTGCCGGTGACCGATGGCAGCGGCAACAACCGTGATGGTCTGCGCCGCGCGCTGGAACTGCTGCGCGGGGCCGGCTGGACCGTGCGTGACCGGCGCCTGGTGAATGCGCAGAACCAGCCCTTCCGCTTCGAAATCCTGTTGAGCTCGCCCACCTTCGAACGCGTGGCGCTGCCCTATGTGCAATGGCTGCAACGCCTGGGCATCGAGGCCACGGTGCGCACCGTGGACCCCGCGCAATACCAGGTGCGGATGGACGCCTTCGACTACGACATGACGGTGGATGTGATGGGCCAGTCGCTCTCCCCCGGGAATGAACAGCGCGACTATTTCACCTGCGAGAAGGCGCGCCAGAACGGCTCGCAGAACATCCCCGGCATCTGCCATCCGGTGATCGACCAGCTGGTGGAACAGATCATCACCGCACCGGACCGCGAGGCGCTGGTGGCGCGCACGCGGGCGATGGATCGCGTGCTGTTGTGGAACCACTACGTGATCCCGAACTGGCACAACCGCGCCTTCTGGATCGCGCATTGGGACCGCTTCGGCCTGCCGCCGCGCCCGCCGCGCTATGGGTTGGGATTCCCGGCGACCTGGTGGATCGACCCGGCGCGTGATCGCGCCTTGGCCGAAGCGCGGCGGAGCTTGTGAAGAGCTTGATGCGCCAGCGATTCACGCTTCGCGGCATGCGCCGCTCCGCGATCGCGGGCAGGCGATGAGCGCCTACCTCCTCCGCCGCCTGCTGCTGGTGGTGCCGACCTTGCTCGGCATCATCGTGATCAACTTCGCGGTGATCCAGTTCGCACCGGGAGGCCCGGTCGAACAGGCGCTGATGGAATTGCGCGGCGAGGGGCAGACGCTGGGCCGCATCACCGGCGAAGGCCCCGGCGAAACCCGCGCACCCTCCACCGGCGAAGCTGGCGCCTATCGCGGCGCGCGCGGCCTGGACCCGGAAATCGTGCGCGAAATCGAACGCGCCTTCGGCTTCGACAAGCCCGCGCATGTGCGCTTCTTCGAGATGCTGCGCGGCTACCTGACCTTCGATCTCGGCCGCTCCCTGTTCAGCGATCGCTCGGTCTGGGCCTTGCTGTGGGACAAGCTGCCGGTGTCGATTTCGCTGGGGCTGTGGAGCACGCTGATCATCTACATGGTCTCCATCCCGCTCGGCATCCTGAAGGCGGTGCGTGATGGTTCGCGCTTCGATGTGTGGTCGAGTGCGGCGGTGCTGATCGGCTACGCGATTCCGGGGTTTCTCTTCGCGGTGCTGCTGGTCGTGCTGTTCGCGGGCGGCACGTTTCTGCAATGGTTCCCGCTGCGCGGCCTGGCGTCATCGGGTTCCGAGAACTGGCCGTTCTGGCAGCGCGCGCTGGACTATGCCTGGCACATCACGCTGCCCACCTTGGTGCTGGTCATCGGCGGTTTCGCGGCGCTGACCATGCTGACCAAGAACGCCTTCCTGGACGAGATCGGCAAGCAATATGTGCTGACCGCGCGCGCCAAGGGTGCAGCGGAATCGCGCGTGATGTTCGGCCATGTGTTCCGCAATGCGATGCTGCTGATCATCTCCGGTTTTCCGGCGGCCTTCATCGGCGTGCTGTTCACTGGCGCCTTGCTGGTGGAGATCATCTTCTCGCTCGATGGGCTCGGCCTGCTCGGCTTCGAAGCCGCCATCCGCCGCGACTACCCCGTGATGTTCGGCACGCTCTATCTCTTCACGCTGATCGGGCTGCTGATGCAGATCGTGTCGGACTTCACCTACACGCTGGTCGATCCGCGTATTGATTTCGAGGGGAGGCGTTAATGCGCGGCCTTCTGATCGCCCTCGCTTCGCTCAGTCGGAAGGACGCGAGCCGATGATTTTGTGGCCCCAACCCGACGGCACCATCATCGCCACCCCCCAACCCGCGCACGCCCTCATTGCCGGCCAGGTGATGCGCGCGCTGTCCGACCGCCCCGAACCCTTCGAACCCGTCTGCACCGCCGCAGCCCAGCACGATGTCGCCTGGATGCCCTGGGAAGACGCGCCCGAATACGACGCCGACACCGGCCTGCCGCGCCACTTCAACGCGCTGCCCGGCGACGCGCATGTCGGGCTGTGGAAGGCCGGCGTTGCCACCGCGCAGCGCAACTGGGGCCGCCTGCCCGCGCTGCTCATCATGCGCCATGGCAGCTTCA
>JAIXVH010000461.1 GCA_027483125.1 Acetobacteraceae bacterium
GGCACGCGCTCATACACCAGCAGCCGCAGCGAGCGGCCAGGCACATCCACGCCATCGCGCATCGCATCCGTGCCCAGCAGGCAGGAATTCTCCTCGGCGCGGAACACATCGACCAGCGTGGCATTGTCCATCGCATCGACATGCTGCGCGTAGAGCGGCAGGCCGGCGGCTTCCAGTTCCGGCCCGATCAGCCGCGCCACTTCGCGCAAGCGCCGGATCGCGGTGAACAGCCCCAAGCCACCGCCGCCCGCGGCCATGAACAATGCGCGCATCGCGGCGGCCACCTGCGGCGTGCGCGCCTTGTCCACGTCCGACACCACGAAGGCGCGCGTCTGCGCCGGGTAGTCGAAGGGGCTGGCCATCGCGGCGCGGATCGCGGGCATGGCCAGATGCTGCGCGCCGGTGCGGGCTTCGGCGCTGAGCCAGCTTTCCTCTGCATCCTGGCCGGGCAGGGCGTCGCGCAAGGTGGCGCTGGTGATCAGCAGGCCATGCGCGGGGGCGGCCACATGCAGCGCGAAGGGTTGGGTCGGATCCAGCCAGCGGCGATGCATGCCGGCATCCACGTCACGCGCCTCGCGCCGGGTCAGTTCCAGCCAATCGACCATGGTGGGCCGCGTGCCGGGCTCGGGCACCTGGTGCAGCGTGGCCAGCATGGAACGCCAGGCGCGCAAGGGCATCAGCGCGCGGCGCTCGATGCCGCGGATGGCGGTCTCCAGCCGGATGCGTTCGGCCAGTTCCAGTTCCTCGGGCGCTGCATCGATGCGTGCCTGCAAGCGCGCGGCCAGATCAGCCAGCGGTGCTTCCAGGCGCTCCAGCGCGGCGGCCAGCGCATCGCCGGCTTCGAGCAACTCAGGGTTCACCGGGTGCAGGTCGCATTCCTGGCCGTACTGCCCGTCATCATCCTTCGCCCGTGCCAGAACCTGCCCGCGCACCGCCATCAGGAAGGCCAGCGTGACGTTGGGTTCGGCCCCGCCTTCGGCAAATCGCGCATGCCAGCCGGGCGGCGGCAGCGTGCGCGCGGCGTGCAGCGCGGCCTCCAGCGGGGCGAGCAATTCCGTGGTCTCGCCGGTCAGGTCCTCGATGCGCCGTTGCAGGCCCTTGGCACGCGAACGCCCGCCTTCCGCACCCAGCAGCCAGCGGCGCAGATCGGCGGTGTCCCAGCCGGTGATGGCAGCGGCGAAGGCGCCATCGGCGGCGTCGAAAATATGGTGCCCTTCATCGAACACATAGCGCAGCGGCTTGCCATCCTCGCCGCCGCCGAGTGCCGCCTGGATCATCACCAGCGCGTGGTTCGCCACCACCAGCCGCGCCGATCGCGCGCGGCGGATCGAGTGTTCGACAAAGCACTTGCGGTAATGCGTGCAGGCGCTGCGGATGCACTCGCCGCGCCGATCCGCCAGCTGCCCGATCACCGCGCCGCCGAACAATTCCAGCATCCAGCCGGGGAAGTCACCGCCGACGATATCGCCATCCCGCGTATGCGTGGCCCAGCGCGCGGCCAATGCCAGCGGCAGTGCCGCATCGCGCAGCGAAAGCTGGCCCTGCACCTCCTCCAGGTTCAGCAGGCAGAGGTAGTTCTCGCGCCCCTTGCGCAGCACCACGCGGGCGCGGCGTTCCTCGGGGTCGGGGTAGAGCCGCGCCAGTTCCTGGTCCAATTGGCGCTGCAAATTCCGCGTGTAGGTGGACAACCAAACCGGCGCGCCATTCTTCTCCGCCCAGACCGAAGCGGGTGCGATGTAGCCCAGCGTTTTCCCGGTGCCAGTGCCGGCCTCGGCCAGCACCAGGCGCGGCTCGCCCTCGGTCTCGCGCGGGGTGAAGGCGGCGCTGGCGGCCGAGGCAAAATCGGCCTGGGCGGGTCGCGCTTCCGCATCCTCGCCCAGCATCTCCGCCAGGCGGCGCCGTGCCTCGGCGGGCTCCACCGGCACAGAGGCGGCGGGTGGTGCCGGCGCGTCATCCTCCCATTCCGGCAGGCGGCGCCAGGGGCGCAGCGCGTTGCGCTCGGGCTTGGCATCGGGCGCGCCAAGCGCGGCCAGAACGCTATCCGCCCAGACCCAGCCGATGGCGTTCTTCAGATGCGCCGCGATCCCCGCGGCATCCTGCCCGGCAGCGGTGCTGCGCGTCTCCGACAGCAGTCGCAACAGCCTGGTCGCGATCTGCGGCAGCAGGGCGCAGGCGGCCTCGTCATCCTTCGGCAGTTCCATGTCCAGGGCCAGCGCCAGGCCGCGCGGCGTGGGGGGCGCCAGCCGTGCCGGCTGGCAGAAGGCGAACAGCTCCAGCAGGTCGAAACTGTCCAGGAAGGGCGCCACGTCCAGCCGGCGGGCGGTGGCCGGCGCGTGGACCAGCATGGGGTTCGGCAGGTCGCGCAATGCGCGCTCGATCTCGGCGCCGCGCGGCGTCAGCAGCTCGCCATCCGGCGTCAGAATGGTGGCACGACCCGCGCCTGCCACCAGCAGCGGCACATCGGGCAGCAGCAGATGCGGGGCTTGCGCGGCCATCTCAGCGCCCCGCGCTGCGCGCCAGATAGACGGTCGCCACCAGCATCAGCGCCACGCCGATCGGCAATGTCCAGCCCGGCGTTTCGGCAAACACCGCCCAGCCCAGCAGGATGCCCGAGGGGATCTGCACATATTCCATCGGTGCCAGCAGCCCGGCCTCGGCGCGGCGCGCGGCTTGCGATGCGGTCCAGTCACCCAGCACGGCCATCACGCTGCCGCCGCCCAGCAGCAGCAGCGCATAGAGGCTGGGCGTCACCCAGAACCACGCCACGAAGGGCGCCCAGAACACCACGCTGGCGATGGCATACCAGGCGATGACGCGCATCGGTGGCTCGGTCGGCGCCAAGGCGCGGAAGGTGATCAGCACCAGCGCGCCGCCCACACCCGCGCCCACCGCGGCCAGCACGCCCCATGAGAGAGCGCCCGTCGGCCCCGCGATCACCAGCACGCCCAGGAAGCCCAGCAGCGCCGCGCCCATGCGGTCACGCCGCAGCGCCTCACCCAATATCAAGGCGGCGAGGAAGATCGCCCAGATGGGCCGTGCCTGCGAGATGGAGACCGCATCGGCCAGCGGCAGCAGCACCAGCGCCAGCATCCAGCATTGGAAGCTGAACAGCCCCGCGCCGCAGCGCCCCGCCATCACCCAGGGTCGGCGCGTGGCCAGCCCCACCAGGCCCATCCGCCACAGGAAGGGTGCGATGATGATCAACGAGAAGGCGCCGCGCGCGAAGGGCGCGAAGACGGTCGGCACGCCTTCCTGCATGGCGGCACGGTAGGTGACCGCCGTGCCGGAAAAGCACAGCGATGCCGCCACCATGAACGCCATGCCCAACAGGGGCTGGCGCGCGTTCAACGCCGCAAGGCGTTCGCGATTACCGCCAACTGGAACGCGATCTGCGTGAAGTCGGTCACGATCTGCAGCACGCGCGGGTCAAGCCGCGGCAGCGCGATCAGCTCGTCACCGGGGCGCGGGGCCTGGTTGGTGTCCAGCACCAATTCGCCCGAGGCGCGGCGGATCATCAGCGTGGACATCGCCCCGCGCGGGCTGAAGCCGCCCGCCTGGCGGATATAGTCGCCGGCGGTCAGGTTGGGCTGCCACAGGATGGCGCGCGGCGCGTTCACCTCGCCGGAGACCAGGATGGTCTGCACCCGTTCGGGAATGACGATGACATCGCCATCCTCAAGCCGCACCGGTGCGCAGCGGCCGTTCTGGTCCATCACCACCACCAGCCCGTCGGGACGGGTGCGGCGGCCGCGCTGGATGAACTGGCTGACCACCTGCGCCTCCTGCGCGCGGATGGCGGCCACGCCTTGCGTCGGGCTGGTGGCCAGGAAGAGCTGGCGTTCCAGCCGGTCCAGCGCTTCTTCCATGGTGCGCTGCTGCTGCGCGGCCACACGCGGCCGCAGCAGGAAGACGCCCTGGGTATTGGCCAGCGATGGATCGACCGCGACATAGTCCAGCAGGTTGCACAGCTGCGTGTCGCGATCGGCGACCAGCACGGAAGGCCCGATGCGGCTGCCCTCGATCGTGACGCGGATGGTGCGCGCCGGCGCGTCGGTGATGAAGGTGACCGTATCCTGGTCGGACATGGTCGCCGTCTGCAATTCCTGCATCGTGACGTAGCGGCTGAACGGCCGGCCGTCGCGCGTGCCTTGGATAACGGCGTTGGTGGCGGCCGGCAGCGGGCGCGCATATTCCACGATCTCGCGGCCGGTCATGGCGCGGCCCGGCACCTCGAACAGGAAGTTGTTGCGCACCGCGCCATCGGCGCCGACCAGCGCGCGCTGGCGGCCGACGACGATGGTGTCACCCTCCTGCAGGCGGATATTCGGCAGGCGGCCGTCGATCAGGAAGGCGTAGAGATCGACCGTGGCGACCTGGCCGCCACCGCGGCGGATCACGATGTCGCGGAAGGAACCGCGCGCGGGGTCCACGCCGCCGGCGCGCACCAGGAAGTCGATGATGCTGTCGGCCGCGCTGCCGCCGAAGCGGCCGGGGGTGCGCACGAAGCCGGTCACGAAGACGCCGATGCGCTGCATCGAGACCAGCACGGCATAGACCTGCACCTGCTGGGTGTAGATGCGCCGCACCTCGTTCTCGATCACGCGTTGCAGGTCACCGGCGCGGGTGCCGGCCAGGCGGATCGGGCCGATCTGCGGCAGGAAGAGGAAGCCCGCACTGTCCACGACGCCGATCGTCTCGGCCTCGACCGCGCCCCAGACGCGGACCGAGACGCGGTCGCCGGGCGCGATGACATAGCCGGGGTTGGGCGCGTCGGTCGCGACGGCGGAATCACGCGTGAAGAGGCTGGCGCCGAACACTGCTGTGGCGGCGCCGGGCGCGCGTGAGGCATCGCCCAGCGGCGTCACCGCGGTGGCGCCGGCCTCGGCCTCGGTTGCGCTGCCTTCGCGCGCGATGGTGCGTGCGCCGCCGACGGCGCGGGCCGGCGGCAGTGCCTGTTGCTGTTGCTGCTGGAACTGCTGCTGCAATGCCGGCGGGGTGCCACCGAAGCCGGGCAGGAACTGACCGAAGGCAGGAAACTGGGCGCTGATTGCAAGCCCGAGGCCCGCGAGCAGCGCGATACTACGATGCATGTTCCTTCATCCCTGCAAGAATCAGCCAGCCCAAGCCATAGACCACGGTGAGGCCGAGGAAAACATAAGCGATGGACAACAAGCGCTGCGGGTAACGATGCCGCTCCGCGAGGTTGGGTTCAACGACACGCTGGATGAACAATTGCTGGCGCTGCGCTTCCGCCAGCGATCGTTCGAGATTGGCGGTGACCGCGGTCAACTGGCGGCCGGCGAATTCCGCCTCCAGCCGCAGGCGTTCGAAGGCGGCGACCTGTGCGGTGAAGCCCTCCTGGCCGGGGGCCGCCGTGCGGCGGCGTTCCTCGGTAATCTGCTGCTGCAGCGCATCGATCCGGTTCTGCAGATTCTGCACCTGCGGGCTGTTGGGCCGCGCGAAGGCCAGCAATGCCTGCAGCTCGCTGCGCGCCTGCGCCACCGCGCCTTCCAGCCGGCCGATGGTATCGACCGCGATCGCCGCGCTGCGCGCGGGGTCGAGCGCGCGTTCGCGTTCGCGGAATTCCGAAATGGCGGTGGTGGCGGCGGTCACGCGGCTTTCGGCACGCGCCAGCTCGGCCCGGGCGCTTCGCACCGTGTCTTCCAGGATGCGCGCGTTCAGCCGGTTCACCAACTGCTCGGAAAGGCCGAGCAGCGCGCGGTTGATCGCCAGGCTGTCATCGGGCCTGAAGCTGCGCACGGTCACGACGGTGATGCCCGTGGTCGCGTCGATCACGGCGCTGACCATGGAGCGGTAGTAGTCGAGCAGGCGCTCGGCCGGTGGGTTGTCAAACCAGTGCCGCGCCCACCAATCGGCCTCCGGCCTGCGGAAGATCTCGACCAGCGGCAATTGCGCGCGCAGGCCTGAGACCGCGTCATGCGAGAGCAGGAAGTCCCGTATCGCGACGGCATCCTCGTTGGCGGAGCGGAAGCCGGCGCTGTTCAACGCCTCGGACAGCATGGAGACGCTGCCGGCCTGGCGCGCCTTCACCGTGAAGCGGCTTTCGGAAACGTATTGCGGCGAGGCGATCAGCAGGAAATAGATCGCGGCCAGCAAGGTCGGCACCAGGACCAGCCAAGTGTAGGGGTTGCGCGTGAAGAAGCCGCGCATGCGCTCCAGCAGTGTCGGCGGCGTGATCGCGCCGGCGCTGCGGAAGCCGCCCAGGACAAGCCTGCCATCCGGCCCGCGCTCCGCCGGGACGGACCGGTCAAAGGGCGTGGTAGGCGGCGATAGCCTGGTCCAGATCTTCATGGAAAGTCAGCTTTCCCTCATGGAGGATGGCGGCCGAATTGCAGAACGAGCGCAGCAGGTGATCCGAGTGCGACACCAGCAGCAATGCACTGCGCTTGCGCCTTTCTTCCAGCGCGGCGACACAGCGGGCCGTGAAACGTGCGTCTCCCGCCGCGATGGCTTCGTCGATCAGGTAGCAGTCAAAGTCAATGGCCATTGAAAGGCCGAACGCCAGGCGACCTTGCATGCCCGTCGAGTATGTATAGACCGGCATCCGGAAATGCTCGCCCAACTCGGCGAATTCTTCAACAAAGCTTTCGACCCAGCCCGGTGATTTACCGTATAGCCGCGCCAGGAAGCGGCAATTATCGGCGCCAGTGATGGACGTATGCACGGCGCCGCCGAAGCCGAGCGGCCAGGACACGGTCATATTGCGGCGGACCTCGCCACGGGTCGTCACTTCCAGGCCACTGACCAGGCGGATCAATGTCGATTTGCCGGCGCCGTTGCGCCCCAGGATGCCGATGGCATCGCCTGTCTGGAACCGGGCCGAGATGCCCCGCAGCACGAAGCGTTCCCGGCCGTTGGTCTCATAGGCCTTCCAGACATCGCGCAATTCCAGCATGGCGTCAGTGCGAGGCCGCCAAGCGGCCCTTGACGGCGCGCATGGCCAGCATGCCCAGCACATTCAGCGCGGCCGTCCAGGCCAGCATATAGCCCAGATCCCAGTGGTAAGGCACCAGAGGGCCGAACTGACCGTCACGGATCATCTCGAACATGTGGATGGTGGGGTTCAGCAGGGCGATCGACTGCGCCTCGGTCGGCAGCCACCAGACCATGAAGAAGGCTCCGGTGAACGGGATCATCAGATAGGTGAAGGGGTGGACGACGCGTTCGACATTCTCATGGCCCCAGATGGTGGCGGCCAGCAGCAGCATGGCAAAGCCATGGCAGAAGGCGGCCATGATGACGATGCCCCCCACGATCTTGAGCGAGTCATGCGGCATGGCTCCGCCCAACATGGCCAGAAACGCGATCATGATGAACACCGCGATGATCACCGTGGCGCAGTCCAGCGCATGACGCGCGATCATCACATCCAGATAGGTGACCTGCCGATGGTAGAAGAGCGGCAGATTGGCCTGCACCGTGTTGGAGGCGCGGTTCAGGATGGATCTGAACAAGTAATAGGGCGTGTAGCCCACGATATAGAACGCCGCGATGTCCATGCCGCCGGGCAGGGCATGGCCGGATACAGAGTGCATCAAGGCAATGCACCCACCCAGGATCATCGGCTCGAGGAATACCCACATATAACCCAGGTGATGCCGCCCGAACCGCGTGTGCAATTCACGCAACATGACGGCCACCACCACCCGAAACTGGATGCGCGCCCCTTCCTCTATCCGGCGGAAC
>JAIXVH010000145.1 GCA_027483125.1 Acetobacteraceae bacterium
CCCGGTGGAATTGACCCAGGTGCTGTTCGGCGCGGTGCTGGGTGTGGATGACGCGGCGCTGCTGCTGATGCTGGGGGTGGCCAGCGTCACGCTGGTCTTTCTGGCCTTCGCCTGGCGGCCGCTGGTGCTGGAATGCTTCGACCCTTCCTTCGCGCAAGCCGTGGGCGCGCGCGGCGGGGCCTGGCATCTGGGGTTTCTCGCCGCCGTGGTGATGAACCTGGTGGGCGCCTTCGCCGCGCTTGGCACCTTGATGGCGGTGGGGCTGATGATGCTGCCCGCGATCGCGGCCCGCCACTGGGCGCGGCAGGTGGGCGGCATGGTCTATGCGGCGGTGGTGCTGGCGGTGCTGGCGGTGGTGGCCGGGCTGCTGGCCAGCTACCACGCCGATCTGCCAGCCGGGCCCGCCATCGTGCTGATGGCGGGCGGGCTGTGGGGTGCCTCGCTACTCGGCGGCCCCGTGGACGGGTTGTGGCTGCGGCTTCGGCGTCGCCATTTGGATGGCTAGCGGGCGCTCCCGCCGCAGCGAGAGCGCATACAGCGTGGGCACCACGAACAGCGTCGCGATGGTGGCCACCGTCAGCCCGCCGATCATCGCCATCGCCATCGGGCCCCAGAAGGCGCTGGCAGTCAGCGGCACGAAGGCGAAGATGGCGGCCAGCGCCGTCAGCAGCACCGGTCGCGCGCGGCGGACGGTGCTTTCGATGATCGCCTCACGCGGGGAGTGCCCGGCCTCGATATCCTGGCGCACCTGGTCCACCAGGATCAGCGTGTTGCGCATGATCATGCCGGCCAGCGCGATCACGCCCAGCAAGGCGACGAAGCCGAAGGGCGCGTCCATGATGAGCAGCGCCGCCGCCGCACCGGGGATGCCCAGCGGTGCGGTGGCCAGCACCAGCAGGGTCGGGCCGAAGCGGCGCAGCTGGATCATCAGCAGCACCAGCATGACGGCGACCATGATCGGGAACATCCCGAACAGGCTGGCATTGGCCTTGGCGGATTCGCCCGCGGCACCGCCCACTTCCATGCGGTACCCCACCGGCAGGGCGGCGTTCAGCGCGGCCAGCCGGGGCAGGGCGGCTGCGGTCACATCGGGCGCCTGCAGGCCGGGGGCCACTTCCGCGCGCACCGTGATGACGGCCTCACGGTTGCGGCGCCACAGGATGGGTTCCTCCGCGGTGGGGACCAGCCGCGCGACCTGGGACAGCGGCACCGGGCCTTGCGCGGTGGTCAGCGTCAGGTCGGCCAATGCGGCCAGGCCCAGGCGTTCGGCGGCGGGTGCGCGCAGCACCACTTCCACGCCGCGATTGCCCTCGCGCAGCTGCGTGGCGGTCACGCCGGAGAGCAGCGCGCCCATGCTGGTGGCGACCGCGGCGGGAGAGAGGCCGAGCTGGGCGATGCGTTCGATGTCGAGCTCCAGGCGCAGGCTGGGCATGCGCTCGTTCCAATCGACCTGGGCATCCACCGCACCCGGCACCTGGCGCAGGGCGGCCACCCATTCATCGCCGAGCGTGCGCAGCACCTGCGGATCAGGGCCGAGGAGGCGGAACTGCACCGGGTAGTTCACCGGCGGGCCGAAATTGAGCCGCGAGACGCGCACCAGCGCTTCGGGGAAGGCGCCATCCTCGACCATGCGGGTCAGGCGGGCGAGCAGGCGTTCGCGGGCCTCGATGTCGCGCGTTTCGATGATCAGCTTGCCGAAGGCCTCGTTGGGCAGATCGGGGTTCAGCGCCAGGAAGAAGCGCGGCGCGCCGGCGCCCAGATAGGCCGCGTAGTGCCGCGCATCGGGGTCATCGGCGACGGTGCTTTCCAGGCGACGGATCACGGCGTCGGTGGCGGCGAAGCTGGCCCCCTGGCGCAGGTTCACATCGACCAGCAATTCCAGCCGCTGCGAGATCGGGAAGAATTGCTGCTTGACCATGCCCATGCCGGCAAAGCCCGTGACCAGCACGCCGAGTGTCGCGATCAGCACCAGAATGCGATGGCCCACGCACCAGGTGACGGCGGCGCGCAGCGCGCGGGAGAAGCGGCCCTGATACTGGTCATGTTCGGGATGCGGCGTGACACGCAACAGCTTGGCGCCGAGCCAGGGCGTGAAGGTGACGGCGACCACCCAGCTGGCGATCAGCGCCGCACCCACCACCCAGAAGATGCCGCCCGCATATTCGCCGGCGGTCGATGGCGCGAAGCCCACCGGGATGAAGCCGGCCACCGTGATCAGCGTGCCGGTCAGCATCGGCCCTGCCGTGCTGGTCCAGGCGAAGCCCGCGGCCCGCAGCTTGTCCCAGCCTTGTTCGAGCTTCACCAGCATGGCCTCGATCGCGATGATCGCATCATCCACCAGCAGGCCGAGGGCCAGGATCAACGCGCCGAGCGAGATGCGTTCCAGCTCGGTGCCGCGCCAGAGCATGAAGGCGAAGACGAGGCTGAGCGTGAGCGGCACCGACAGCGCCACGATCACGCCCGCGCGCAGGCCGAGCGAGAGGAAGGAGACGACCAGCACCACACCCAAGGCCGCGGCCAGCTTGATCAAGAACTCGTTCACGCTCTCGGCCACGATATGCGGCTGGTCGGCGACCAGGTTCAGCGACAGCCCGGCCGGCAGGTCGCGGCGGATGGCGGCGAGTTCGCTGTTCAGCCGCTCGCCCAGGCGCAGCACATCCACGCCGCGTTCCTTCACCACCGAGATCATCACCGCATTCTGCCCGCGGAAGCGGATGGCGGTGGATGGCGGGTCCACGACGCCGCGGGTGATGCTGGCGATGTCCGCCAGACGGACAGTGCGGCCATCGAGCGGGATGGGCACGGCGCCGATGCTGGCCAGCCCATCCAGCCCATCGGGCAGGCGCAGGTTGATGCGGGTGCTGCCGGTCTCGACCGTGCCGGCGGGCTGCACCGTGTTGTGCCGCGCGAGTGCATCGAGCACGGCCTGCGGGTTGATGCCGAGTGTCGCCAGCCGCGCGTGGCTGACCTCCACATGGATGCGCTGCGGCTGTTCGCCATCGATTGCCACCTTCTCCACGCCGGGGATGCGGCGGAAGCGAATCCGCAGGCGTTCGGCCTGGCGGACCAGTTCGGCATTATCCGCACCGGTCAGCGCGATGACGGCGGAATAGACGTCGGAGTATTCATCGTTGAAGAAGGGGCCCTGGATGCCGCTGGGCAGAAGATGGCGGATATCCCCCACTTTCTTGCGCACCTGGTACCAGAGTTCCGGCACGCGATGCGGCGGCGTGTCATCGCGCAGCAGCACGGTGATGACGCCCTGGCCGGGGCGCGCATAGGTCTGCAGCACGTCCAGATAGGGCAGGTCCTGCAAGCGGCTTTCGATGCGATCCACCACCTGTTCCTGCACCTGTTCGGCGGTGGCCCCCGGCCAGGCGACGGAGACGATCATCACCTTCAGCGTGAAGGAGGGGTCCTCCGCGCGGCCCAGCCGCTGCCAGGACATGAAGCCCACCACCAGCACCACCAGCATGGCGAAGAAGGTCAGCTGACCGGCGCGGATCGCGGCTTCGGAAGGGTTGAAGCGCGTGTTCATCAGCGCAGCGTCCCCGCCAGGCGCGTGTCCACCACGCGGACATGGTGGTCAGGCGCCAGCAGCTGCGGACCCATGGCGACGATGCGCGCGCCATCTTCCAGTGCCGCTTCCACGAGTGCTGTGGATTCGGCCAGCGCATGCACGCGCACCGGCACGGCGCGCAGGCGGTTGTCGGGCAGCACCGCCCAGATCATCGGCCCCGCGCCGCGGTCATGCAGGGCGGAGAGCGGCACGCGGGCCGCCATCGCACCCTGTGCGGAGAGGCGGATGGTGGCGGTCATGCCGAGTTGCACCCAGTCCGGCGCTTCTGGGATGGAGAAGCGCGCGGCATAGGTGCGCAGGCCGGGATCGGCCTGTGCCGCGACCTCACGCAGGGTGACAGGCAGGCCAGCGTCCGGGCGTGCCCAGAAGCCGGCGGCAGCCGCGCTGGTCAGGCGCGGCAGCAGGGCTTCGGGGGCCTGGACCAGAATCTCGCGCTCGGCCGGGTTGGCCAGGCGCAGGACGGGCGTGCCCTCGGCCACCACCTGGCCGCCCTCGGCCAGGATGGCGGTGACCACGCCGGCATGGGGCGCCACGAGCGTCGCGTAGGAGAGGCGGTTGCGCGCGAGCGACAGCGCGGCCTCGGCGCTGATGACGCGTTCGCGCGCGGCGCGGGCGGCGGCGACGCGCTGGTCGTTGAAGGCGGGCGCGACATGGCCGGCGGCGAGCAATGTGGCGCTGCGCATGGCGTCATTCGCAGCCTGCAAGGATTGCGCCTGGGCGGAGGCGAGATCGGCCTCGGCCACGCGGACGGAGAGTTCGAGGTCACGCGGGTCGATGCGCGCGAGCGGCGTGCCGGCTTCGACCCGATCGCCCAGATTGACCAGGCGTTCGGCGATGCGGCCGCCGGCGCGGAAGCCGAGATCAGCCTCGCGCCGGGCGCGGACCACGCCGGTCAGTTGCGTCGCGGCCTCGGTCGGCGCGGGCTGGAAGATGGCCACCTGCACGGGCTTGGGCGGCTCCTCCCGCGGGGCTTCGGCCTGCTGGCTTGGCTGGCAGGCGGCGAGGAGGAGGAAGGCGAGGGGCAGGATGCGTGGCGGCATGGGTGTTCTCCTGCCGCGGAGTATGAACTGACGAAAATCGAAAATCAACAGTGTTCAGCGAATGCCGCGCTTCAGCCCCGCAATGAAATAGGCGAGCGTGGTCTGCATCTGGGCGCGCATGGCGTCCTCGCCCTCGCCGATGCGCATGCATTCCTCGACCATCATGGGGTGGTGCCAGGCCAGCGTGACCTGCTTGAAGGCCATGGCGGCGGCGGCGGCATCGCCATCGGCGAATTCACCGCTTTGCATGCCCTGGCGGATCACCGATTCGGTCAGCGCCAGGAAGCGCTGGATATACCCCGCGATCACGCCCCAATGTTCCGAGATCGCCGCCGAGACCATGTCATGCATGCGTTTTTCATTGAAAAACAATGCGATGGAGGAGGCGCGGAAATGCTCTGCCATGGCGGCCAGGCGCGAAGCGGCGGTACCCTCGTTGCTGGCGGCAGCCTCGGCACCGTGGAACAGGGCGATCAGCAGGCGCTCGGTGATGGCCTCGTTGATGGCGCTCTTGGAAGGGAAGAAGCGATAGATATTGGCCGGCGACATGCCGAGCTCGCGCGCAATATCGGCCACCGCCGTCTTCTGGTAGCCCATCGAGCGGAACAGGCGCTCCGCCGTATCGGCGATGCGGTCGCGGGTCGTTGCGGGTACGGTGCTGCCGTCCATGGCATTTTGCTTCTGATGAATGACGTCAATCATCACTGATATCCCCGGGCGCACCCCTTGTCCAGCGCCATCTCGCCCCGCACCCTGCGCCAAACAAGGGAGGGCGCGATGCCGCTGCCACTGAATACCGAATACCTCTTCAGCATGGACATCGCCGTCGGCGCGCCGCAAGCGGTCGGCGATGCCGGGCGGCATGAATTGCGCATCGTGCCGGTCACCGGCGGCACGGTCAGCGGGCCGGCGCTGAGCGGCGAAATCCTGGGCGGCACCAGCGCCGACTGGCTGCGGGTGGAGCCCGATGGCACCGCGCATATCGATGTGCGCCTGACCATTCGCGCGGCCTCGGGCGCCATGGTCTATGTGCAATATGCCGGCATCCGCACCGGCACGCCCGAGGTGCTGGCGCGGCTCGCGAAGGGCGAGGCGGTGGACCCCTCGGAATACTATTTCCGCGTCGCACTCCGCTTCGAGACCGGCGACAAGGAGCTGGCCTGGATGAACCGCGTGGTCGCGATCGGCGTGGGCGCGCGGCCGCCTTCCGGCCCGCGCTACGACATCTACGCGGTGCGCTGACTGCGCCGCTTTCTCGACCAGCGGCTGAAACTGCCGCTGCTGCGCGTGGCCGATGCGCTGGACACGCATGGCAGCCTGCTGCGCGCCTCGGCCGCGCTGGGTGTGGGCCAACCCGCACTCACCCGCGCGCTTCAGGAGCTGGAGGAGATCGCCGGCACGCGGCTCTTCGAACGCCATGCCCGTGGCGTGCGGCCCACCGAACAGGGCGTGGTGCTGATCCGCCTGGCGCGGCGCGTACTGGCCGAAATCCGCCGCGCCGATGAGGCGCTGGACGGCGCGCCCACCACGCTTGCGATCGGCGTGCTGCCGGTGGCCGCGGTGGGCGTGCTGCCCGGCGTGCTGATCCGCCTGCAAGCTGCGCAGCCCGCACTGCGCCTGCGCATCACCGAAGGCCGCATGGAGGAATTGCTGCCGCTGCTGGCCGCACGCGAGATCGACCTGGTGATGGGCCGCCTCTACGCCCCCGCCGTGCCCGATGCCTTCACGCGCGAGGCCTTGTGGGAGGAACCCATCAGCATCCTGGCACGTGCCGGCCACCCGGTGCTGCGCGGCCGCGCGACACCCGCGCGGCTCGCGCGGCACAGCCTGGTGCTGCCCACCATCAGCCAGCGCGTGGGGCAGGAGACGGACCGGCTTCTGGCGCAGCTGGGCCTGTCCGCCGAGGGTGCCTTGCGCACCTCCTCCTACGGCCTGATCCGCGAATTGCTGCTGGCGTCCGACCATATCGCGGTGATGCCGCGCTCGATGATGGTGGGCGATCTGGCGCGCGGCGCGCTGCGCGTGGTGGCGCTGCCGGTGGATGCCGCGCCGCGCCCGGCGGGGCTGGTGCTGCCGGCCGATCCGCCGCCTGGCCCCGCGGTCACCGCCTTTGTCGCCGCACTGCGCGCGCATCTGGCCACGCTGTCGCGACATATGCCCAAAGCTGATACCTCCGCACGGCAAAACGATAGGACGGCGCGCCCTGGCCGGCGCTAGAACCACTCCCGGAGAGAGACGCCATGGATGAACCCTGCATGGACATCGCCCATCTGGGCCATGTCGAATTGCTGACGCCCAAGCCCGAGGAATCGCTGCGTTTCTTCGTGGATGTGATGGGCATGACCGAAGCGGGGCGCCAGGGCGACAGCGTCTATCTGCGCGGCTTCGACGATTACGAACGCTATTCGCTGCAATTGACGGCGTCCCACACTTCCGGCCTCGGCCATGCGGCGTTCCGCACACGCAGCCCGCAGGCGCTGGCGCGGCGCATCGCCGCCCTGCGCGCGCGCGGCACCGAGGTCACGCCGCACGAGAACAATCTCGGCCATGGCACCGGATGGCGCTTCCGCGACCCCGATGGCCATGTCTTCGAACTCTACTACGACAGCGAATGGTATGAGGCGCCGCCCGAACTGCGCCCGGCCCTGAAGAACCAGGCGCAGCGCTTCCCCGCGC
>JAIXVH010000049.1 GCA_027483125.1 Acetobacteraceae bacterium
ACCGCCAAGGGCTGGTTCAATTCATGGGCGAGGCCCGCGGCCATGGCGCCGCGCGCGGCCACGCGGCTGGCGCTGTCGGCCTGGGCGGCAAGCTCGCGCTCGCGCGTCACATCGGCAAGGCAGCCGAGCACATCCACATGGCCGGGATGGCGGGCGACCACCTTGGCGGTCTCGCGCAGCCACATCCATGTTCCATCGGGGCGGCGCAGGCGGTACTCCACCTGGGCTTCCGGCGGGGCGGCATCACCCTCGGGCGCGGCCTGGCCCAGGCGTTCGAGCAATGGCGGGCCCGAAGGATAGCTGCCCCAGTCGATGGTGCGCTGCCAGCGCGCCACATCCTGGAATACGGCTGCCTCCCAGCCGGTCAATTGCCGGAGCGTGGAATTGACGGCGGTGATGCGCACCGCCTGCTCGGCGCCATGGGTGATGCGCGCGGCATAGGCGACCGTGGGCAGTGCCTCGATCATGCCGGCGGCCGGGGTGCTGGGCAGGATGGGCGGTGGCAGGGGGGCGGGGGGCGGCGGCGGCGCGGGCGGCGGCAGGCTGCGCACCGGCGGCACCACCTCACTGCGCGGCAAGGCCTGGGCTGCAGGTGCCGGCTCGGGCTCGGGCACGGGCTGCAGGTCGATGATCTGCACCGGCCCCTCGGCCGCCCGCAACACGCGCCCGAACAGCCAGAGCAAGCCGAGCGCCACCAGGCAGGACAGCCCGCCCGCCAGCCCATAGACCACGATGGCGATGCGCGTCAGCGACAGGCCGCCTGCGGCTTCCTCGATGCTGGCCAGCACCACCAGATCCAGGCCCGGCACCAGCGCGCTGCCATGTGCGGTGGCGCGGCCCTGGCTGCCTTCGCGGCGCACCAGGCTGCGCTCGCCGCCGCTGCCGGCTTCGGGCAGCAGAGCCGGGTCCAGCCGAGGCGCGGCCTGCCCTTGGCTGGCGCTGCGGCCGCGGGCCAGCAGCGCGCCATCGCTGTGGAACAGCAGCACCTGTGCATCACCAGGTGCCACCATGGCCGGCAGCGCCTGCGCCAGGCGCGATGGTTCCAGCACCGCCACCGCCACGCCCGCAAAGGCGCCATTGGCGGCCAGCAACGGATAGGACAGCGTCATCATGCCGCCGCCCGCGGGCCCGCTGAAGCGGCCCAGCACCGGCGACATGCGGCCGAAGCGATGCGCCATGAAGAATTCGGCATTGCCGAGCCATGGGCCGAGTGCGCCTGGCTGCGTCTGCCAGGTCACGGCGCCTGCGGCATCGGTCACCGCCATGGCGCGGATGCCATCCTGGCCACGGCGGGCCAGTGCGATCAGGGATTGCTCGATTCCCTCGGCCTCGGGCCGCGCATTGCGGGCCAGTGCGGCGGCGCGCGCCTGCAACAGGGCCAGCGCGCGATCCGCCGGTTCCAGCGCGCGCGGCACGGCGTCGCGCCCCTGCCGGGCGGCCTGCATGGCGCGGGACTGGGCGGCGAAATCGCGCTCGGTGTGCTCGGACTTGACGATGTCCAGCGCGATCGCCCAGGTCAGCACCAGGATCGCGGCACCCACCATGCTGGCCAACAGCAACAGCACCCGGCTGCCGACATGCCCGCTCGCAGCCGTGCTCACGCCGCGGGGCAAGGCCTCGCGGCGGCCGGTCTGATCGGCGGTGTTCGGCTTGGCCAAAGGCTCTCCCTCCTGGCATGCCAGATGACGAGAACGTGCGCGATACCCAGGTGATTCGCTACCCGCCATCTTCGCCGCTAGAATCGCCCCCAACGGAGGACGCATCATGACCGAACCCTGCATCATCGGCTGGTCGCATAGCCGCTTTGGCAAGCTCGACGACGCGCCGGATATCGAGGCGCTGATCGGCCTGGTCGCGCGCCAGGCGATCGAGGATGCCGGCGTCGCGCCCGAGGATGTGGACGGCATCTTCCTTGGCACCTTCAATGGCGGCTTCGTGCCCCAGGATTTCCCGGCCAGCCTGGTGCTGCAGCATCTGCCGGAACTGCGCTTCCGGCCGGTCACGCGCTATGAGAATGCCTGCGCCACCGGCAGTGCCGCGATCCATGGCGCGCTGGACTTCATCAAGGCCGGGCGCGGGCGGGTGACGCTGGTGGTGGGCGCGGAGAAGATGACCGCCACACCGGGCCCGCAGATCGGCGAGATCCTGCTGAAGGCGAGCTACCTCAAGACCGAATCGGGCATCACCGGCGGCTTCGCCGGCGTCTTCGGCCGCATCGCCGAGGCCTATTTCCAGCGCCATGGCGACCAGTCAGACGCGCTGGCCACCATTGCCGCCAAGAACCACGCCAATGGCGTGGACAACCCCTGGGCGCAGATGCGCAAGGATCTCGGCTTCGCCTTCTGCCGTGCGGAAAGCGAGAAGAACCCCTATGTCGCGCCGCCGCTCAAGCGCACGGATTGCTCGCTGGTCTCCGATGGCGCGGCCGCGCTGGTCATTGCCCATGACGACGTGGCCATGACCGCGCGCCGCGCCGTGCGCTTCCGTGCGGCCGCGCATGTGCAGGATTTCCTGCCGCTCGCCAGCCGCGACATCATCCGTTTCGAAGGCCCGCGCGCGGCCTGGGCGCGGGCATTGTCGGATGCCGGGGTGGCGCTGTCGGACCTCTCCTTCGCCGAGGTGCATGACTGCTTCACCATCGCCGAGTTGCTGGCGGTGGAGGCCATGGGGCTGGCGCCCGAGGGCCAGGGCGCCCGCGCCGTGCTGGACGGCATCACCGCCAAGGATGGCCGGATGCCGATCAACCGCTCCGGCGGGCTGAAAGCCAAGGGGCACCCGATCGGCGCCACGGGCGTGTCGATGCATGCCATCGCAGCCATGCAATTGTGCGGTGAGGCCGGGGCGATGCAGCTGCCGCGCGCCGATCTGGCTGGGGTTTTCAATATGGGGGGCGCGGCTGTGGCCAATTATGTCTCGGTGCTGGAACGGGTCGGGTAATGCGTGCCGCAACGCAACGACTAACGGCCACGCAATTATTTTTACGAAAAGGCTTGATTCCGAGCTTAATCGTTGCCAATTACGTTTGGTCAGCAGCGGCTCGGCCGCCCTGACAGCTTTGCCTTCCTCAACCTAGACTCGGCCGCCGGGCTTCCGGCGGCCCTTTTTTTGTCCAAATACCCAACGGATGCGCTTTCGGAACGAATGACGGCGGGTCAATCCGCGCGAATGTTTCCAGCGCGAATCACCTCTCGCCAGCGGGTCAGTTCGCCACTGATCAGCGCTGTGTATTCCGCCATCGCTAGCCCCCCAGGCCGCACCCCTATGCCCGCCAGCCGCTCGCGCACCGCAGGTGCGGCCAATGCCGTCGCAATCACTGCCTGCCAACGTGCCGCCACGCCGGGCGCCAGTCCCGCGGGTGCCGAGAAGCCGAACCAGTTGCTCGCCTCCACCGCCAGGCCCGCCTCGCGGAAGCTCGGCACATCGGGCAGGGTCGCATCCCGCTGTCCTTCGGATTGCGCAATGGCGCGCAACCGGCCGCCGCGCAAATGGCCCTGGATGGTCGGCAGGCTTTCCATCAGCGCGGGCAGATTGCCCGCGATCACATCGGTCATCGCCGGCGCGCTGCCGCGATAGGGCACATGGGTCAATTCGACGCCCGCCGCGCGGCCCAGCAACTGGCCCAGCAGGTGGTTCAGCGTGCCATTGCCGCCCGAGCCGTAATGCATGCCGCCGGCCCGCGCACGCGCCAGGAAGCCGGCCAGATCAGTGATCCCGCCGGCCGGATTCACCGCCAGCACCGAAGGGAAGCTCCCGATCAGGTGCAGATGCGTGAAATCCGCCAGCGGATCATAAGGCACCTGCGCATAGAGCACCGGCCCGATCCCGTGCGAGGCCGCGGAACTGGTCATCACCACATGCCCATCGCCGCGCGCCTTGGCGACGATATCAGCCCCGAGCATGCCGCCCGCGCCCGGCCGGTTCTCCGGCACGATGGGCTGGCCCAGGCTGGTGCCGATCTGTTCGGCCAGAATGCGCGTGAGGATGTCGGCGGCACCGCCGGGCGGGAAGTTGATGATCCAGCGGATCGGCCGTTCGGGAAACGCCGCCTGCGCGTGCAGGGCAGGGGCCGCGATGGCCGATAAAGCAAGCACGCGGCGGGTCAGGCGAGGCGTCATGGCGGGTCACTCCCTTGGCGGGTTGGGCTGCGCCCAGCATCATCGCGCCGATCAGGCGAAGGAAGCCCCAATGGATTTCGATCTGCTGCTGAAGGAAGTGCGGCTGCCTGATTCGGCAGCGGATGCACCGCTGTCCGATATCGGCGTGCGCGGCGGGCGCATCGCCGCGATCGCGCCGCAGCTGGGCGATGCGGCCGGCGAGGTGGTCCAAGCCGGCGGCCGCGTGGTCAATGGCGGCTTTGTCGAGACGCATATCCACCTGGACAAGACCTGCATCCTGGCCCGCTGCGCCTGCGAGACCGCGCGCAACCCGCATGGCGCCATGGAGCGGGTGAGCGACATCAAGCACACATTCACCGTCGATGACGTGACGGCCCGCGCGCGCCAGACGCTGGAGAAGGCCATCTCCCACGGCTGCACCCGCATGCGCACCCATGCCGAGGTGGACCCCAGGGTCGGCCTGCGCGGCTTCGAAGGCGTGCGCGCGCTGATCGAGGAATACCGATGGGCCATCGATATCGAGATCTGCGTCATGCCGCAGGAGGGGCTGACCAATAACCCCGGCACCGATGAGTTGATGGTCGAAGCGCTGCGCAACGGCGCGCGCGTGGTGGGCGCCGCCCCCAATTACGACACCGACCGCGCCGGCCAGATCCGCCGCGTCTTCGAGATGGCGCGCGAATTCGACATTGATATCGACATGCACCTGGACAGTGGCGCGACCGGCGATGACCTGGATGTGCTGCTGGTCTGCGAGTTGGCGGAGAAGTTCGGCTGGCAAGGTCGTGTGGCCATCGGCCATGGCACCAAGATGGCCGCCCTGCCGCCTGATCGGCTGCTGCCGGTGGCGCGGCGCATGGCGGCGGCGGGCGTGTCCATCTCCGTGCTGACCGCGACCGACCTTTATCTCGGCGGCCGCCACGCCGACCATAATGTCCCGCGCAGCACGGTGGATGCCAATTTCATGCATGAGGCCGGGGTGCTGACCACCATCTCCACCAATAATGTGCTGAACCCCTTCACCCCCTTCGGCGATGCGCAATTGCTGCGCCAGGCCAATATGCAGGCCATCGTCAGCCAGCGCGGCAAGCCCGCAGAGGTGCGCGCCATCTGGGACATGATCGGCCCGCATGGCGCGCGCGCGCTGCGCCAGTCGGACTACGGCGTGGCGCTGGGCAACCCGGCCGACCTGGTGGTGCTGGACGCGCCCGATGGCGAGACCGCTCTGCGCACCGTGGCCCCGGTGCTGCACGCCTTCAAGCGCGGCCGGCGCACAGTCACGCGCGCGCCTGTCATCATCCACCGGCCGTGATAGCGTGAGCGCATGTTCCGCCGCAGCCTCATCACCGGAAGCCTCGCCGCCGCCATGATGCCAAGCCTGTCCAGTGCCGGGCCTGCCGGCGCCATCACCGATGTCGCGGGGATCCGCGTGGGGCACTTCACCGACACGCGCCGGCCCACCGGCTGCACCGCCATCCTCTGCGATGACGGCGCGGTGGCGGGCGTGGATGTGCGCGGCGCCGCACCCGGCACGCGCGAGACCGATCTGCTGGACCCGTCGAACCTGGTCGAGCGCGTGCACGCCATCCTGCTCTCCGGCGGCAGCGCCTTTGGCCTGGAAGCCGCGACCGGCGTGGTGCGCTTCCTGGAGGAACAGGGCGTGGGCTTCCCCGCCGGCCCCGCCCGCGTGCCCATCGTGCCGGCCGCGATCCTGTTCGATCTGGGCATGGGCGACCACCGCATCCGCCCGGACGCCGCGGCGGGCCATGCGGCAGCCGCTGCCGCGCGCGCCGAAGCACCGGCCGAGGGCAGCATCGGCGCCGGCACCGGCGCCACCGTCGGCAAGCTGTTCGGCCTGCCGCGCGGCATGAAGGGCGGCATCGGCACTGCATCGGTGCGGGTGGGGCGCGTGACGGTGGGTGCCATCATCGCCTGCAACGCGGTGGGCGATGTGATGGACGGCGCGCGCGTGCTGGCCGGCGCGCGCGACAGTGCGACGGGCCGCACACGCATCAACGCGGCCGATGCCATCCTGCGCGGCGAATTGCCGGCCGCCTTGCAGGCCGGGATGAACACCACGATCGGCGCCATCGCCACCGACGCGGTGCTGACCAAGGCGCAGTGCCGGCGCCTCGCGCAGGTGGGCCATGACGGTCTGGCGCGCACGATCAACCCCGTGCACACCATGTGGGATGGCGATTGCCTCTTCGCGCTGGCGACCGGCCGCGCGGGGCTGCCAGGCAATATGATGACGCTGTCGGTGATGGCGGCCGAGGCGGTGGCGCGCGCCACCATCCGCGCGGTGATGGCAGCGACCGCGGTCAGCGGCGCGGGCGTGCCGGTGCTGCCGACGGCCGCTGAACTGGGCTGATCACCACATCGTCTGCCGGGCGCGTTCGGGCCAGGCGCGGTCATATTCCGCGCCGCCCACCGCACCTTCGGTGAGCTTCGCGAGAATGGCGCCGGGACTCGGCAGGCCTTCCGCCAGCGCCTGGGTCTCGGCCTCCCACAGCCGCGAACGCACCAGCGCCCGCGCACATTGGAAATAGATCTCGCCCACGCGGA
>JAIXVH010000415.1 GCA_027483125.1 Acetobacteraceae bacterium
AAGCGCTCTTCCAGCAACAAGGCCGGGCGGGCGCTTCCAGTGGGGGGGACATGGACAGCGAAGGCGCGCATCACGCCTCCAATACGCCCTTGGTGGAGGGCACCGCATCACCCAAACGGGCGTCCGGTTCGACGGCGGCACGAAGGGCGCGGGCGGCGGCCTTGAAACAGGCTTCCGCGACATGATGCGTGTTGCTGCCGTGGCGCAGCATCATGTGCAGGGTGATGCCGGATTGCATGGCGAAGGCGCGGAAGAATTCCTCGAACAATTCGGTGTCCATGGCGCCGACCTTGGGGGCGGTGAAGGGCACCTGCCAGACCAGGAAGGGGCGGCCCGAAATGTCCAGCGCGCATTCAGCCAGCGCTTCGTCCATCGGCACCACGGCATGGCCGTAGCGGCGGATGCCGCGCTTCTCGGCGAGTGCGGCGCGGATGGCCTGGCCAAGCACGATGCCGACATCTTCCGTGGTGTGGTGCATGTCGATATGCAGGTCGCCCTCGGCACGCAGCGCGATATCGATCATGGAATGGCGCGCCAGCGCATGCAGCATGTGGTCGAGAAAGCCGATACCGGTGGTGATGTCCGCAGCACCCGTGCCGTCGAGGTTGATGCGGGCGTGGATGCGCGTTTCCGCCGTGTTGCGGGTGATCTCGGCGCGGCGGGCGAAGGCGGTCTGCATGGGGGCCTGTTACGCCCCCAAATCAGGATTTTCCAGTGGCTTGCTCAACAACCGCCAGGGAGGGGCGACAATTCGACCAGAGCGCCCTCCACGGTGAATTCGCCGAAATCCATCTTCAGCTCATCGGCCACGCCATTGGCGAAATAGCGCAGCGAGACCTCGTAGCTCGGCGTGCCGCCTGCCTGGCCGGCATCGAAGAAGGAGATTCGCATGCGCGCCGAACCCTGGTCCGACAACGAGGCATGCCGCGGGTGCGGCGTCGCGTTCTGCCAGCCGCCGAGGATCAGGGTGGTGCTGTCCTGCGGGCCGTCCTCATCCGTGCCGTCCAGCAGGGGGGCGACCAGGATGCGCTGCCCGGCGCGGGCCGCGGCCAGGCTGCGGATGGTGTGCAGCATGGGGAAGAGCGTGCCGGGGGCGAGGCGCATTTCGTTGGGCGTGGGGTCCTGGAAGACGACGCGGCCGCCATCATCGCCCATTGTCGCTTCGCCGCTGATGCGGCTGGTGACGGCGCCTTCGGTGATCTGCGTCAGGGAGAAGCGCAGGCTGCGGCCATCCTTGGCCTCGAAGGTGGAATAGTCGGAGGTGGTCTCGATCGTGTTGCCGTCGCGGTCATGGACCACCAGCGTGAAGCGCTGGCGCGTGGCCCAGCCCTCGCAGGCGTCCTGGACTTCGAACAGCATGGCACCTTCTGCGCGCTGGATGCCGCCCGAATCACGCGTGCGGTCCAGCACCAGGCGATAGGCGGCGCGATGCGCGGCCATGTCCTCGGCGCCGGGGACCGGTGTGGCGGGAACGGAGACAGGCGCGAGCAGCAGCGCCGCGAGAAGAATGCGTTTCATCCCTGGCAGGTTACGCCGGCTTCTTCGCCGGCGCAGCAGGTTTCGGCGGCGGCAGGTCCAGCTTGATGGACAATTCCTTCAAGCGTGCGGCATCGACCGGCGCGGGGGCGCCCATCATCAGGTCCTCGGCCTGCTGGTTCATCGGGAAGAGGATCACTTCGCGGATGTTGGGCTCGTCGGCCAGCAGCATCACGATGCGGTCAATACCTGGCGCCGAACCGCCATGCGGCGGCGCGCCATAACGGAAGGCGTTGAGCATGCCGCCGAACCGCGCCTCGACCACTTCCGGGCCATAGCCGGCGATGCCGAAGGCCTTGATCATGATGTCCGGCCGGTGGTTGCGGATGGCGCCGGAGGAGAGTTCGATCCCGTTGCAGACGATGTCGTACTGATAGGCCTTGATGGTCAGCGGGTCCTGGGTTTCCAGCGCTTCCAGCCCGCCTTGCGGCATGCTGAAGGGGTTGTGGCTGAAATCGACCTGGCCGGTTTCCTCGTTCAGTTCGAACATGGGGAAATCGGTCACCCAGCAGAAGCGATAGGCATCCTGTTCGTAGAGGCCGAGCTCATGGCCGGTGCGCACGCGGACCTTGCCGGCGATCTTCGCGGCGTCATCCGCCTTGCCGGTGGCGAAGAAGACCGCGTCGCCATCCTTCAGGCCCATCGCGTCGCGGATGGCGGCGGTGCGGGCGGGTTCCAGGTTCTTGGCGATGGGGCCGTCACCGGCGCCATCCTTGAAGGTGATGTAGCCGAGGCCCTTGGCGCCTTCGGCCTTGGCGAACTCGATCATCGCGTCGAAGAAGCTGCGCGGGCGGCTGGCAGCGCCCGGGGCAGGAATGGCGCGCACCACGCCGCCGCCGGCGGCGATGGAGGCGAACAAGGAGAAGCTGCCGCCGGCGAAGTGTTCGGTGACGTCGGCGATGCGCAGCGGGTTGCGCAGATCGGGCTTGTCGGAACCGAATTCCAGCATCGCCTGGTCGAAGGGAATGCGCGGGAAAGGTGCGGGCGTCACGGCACGCTTCGTGCCGGTCCAGCCAGAGAATTCATCGAAGACGCCGGCCAGCACAGGCTCGATGGCGGCAAACACGTCTTCCTGGGTGACGAAGCTCATCTCGAAATCGAGCTGGTAGAATTCGCCTGGGCTGCGGTCCGCGCGCGAGGCTTCATCGCGGAAGCACGGCGCGATCTGGAAATAGCGGTCAAACCCCGCGACCATCGCCAGCTGCTTGAACTGCTGCGGTGCCTGCGGCAGCGCATAGAACTTGCCGGGGTGCAGGCGCGCCGGCACCAGGAAGTCGCGCGCGCCTTCAGGGCTGCTGGCAGTCAGGATCGGCGTCTGGAATTCGGTGAATCCCTGGTCGATCATGCGGCGGCGGATGGACGCGATCACCTGGCTGCGCAGCATCAGGTTGCGGTGCGGCTTGTCGCGGCGCAGGTCCAGGAAGCGGTAGCGCAGGCGCAGGTCTTCGGGGAATTCCTGCTCGCCGGCGACCTGGATGGGCAGCACTTCCGCGGCACCCTGCACGGCCAATTCGCGCACGCGCAATTCGATGGCGCCGGTGGGCAGCTTGTCGTTCACCGTGCCGCCCTCACGCGCCACGACATCGCCGGTCAACGTCACGACGCTTTCCGGACGCAGCGCATCGGCCGCCGCAAACACCGGCGAGGACGGCGTCACCACACATTGCGTGGTGCCATAATGGTCGCGCAGATCGATGAACAGCAACCCGCCATGGTCGCGCTTGCGATGCACCCAGCCGGAAAGCCGCGCCGTGATGCCGGCGTCGTTGGCGCGGAGCGCGCCGCAGGTATGGGTGCGGTAGGCGTGCATGTTCGGTCCTGGTGATGAATTCGGCCCGTTAGAGGGGGCAGAGGCGGCGGGGTGTCAAGTCAGTGGTGGTGCCTGGGCGTCAATACAAACCGCCCAGCCCGCTCTCCACGCGCTGCGCCGCGCCTGGCGCGAAAATGCCGGCATCCGGGGGCGTTGCCGCGTTTTCCGTGCCGGGCCGGAAGGCTTCCATGATGGTCTGGCCGGCATCGGTCTGGATGCGCACCAGCGACACGCCGGGCGGCGCGCGGAACGGCACCGCGGGGCTGCCTTGCAGGGCGGCTGCCAGCACATCGCGGAAGATCGGCGCGGCCAGCCGGCCGCCGGTCACATCCGCGCCCTGCTCGCCTGGGCGGCGCAGCGTGCGCGGGTCGTCGTAACCCACCCAGACCGCGATGACGATATCGGGCGTGAAGCCGATGAACCAGGCGTCCTTGTAGTCATCCGTGGTGCCGGTCTTGCCGGCGACGGGGCGGTTCAGCCCGGTCGCGGCACGGCCACCGGTGCCGCGCTGCACCACGCCCTGCAGGATATTCACCATCTGGAAGGCCGCGATCGGGTCGGTGATCTGGCGGCGATTATCGTCCAGGGCAGGCACGCGGTCGGCCGCAGCGTCGCAGCCCTGGCAGCGCCGCGAATCACTGCGCCAGATGACGCGGCCGCGGGTGTCCTGCACGCTGTCGATCAAGGTCGGCTCCACGCGCCGCCCGCCATTGACGAAGCTGGCATAGCCCGCGGCCATGCGCACCACGGTGGTCTCTCCCGCACCGAGGCTCATGGCCAGGAAAGGCGGCATGTTGGTGATGACGCCAAAGCGATTCGCCACATCGGACACGCGCGCCATCGTGACCTGCTGCGCGATGCGCACGGTGACGAGGTTGAGGCTGCGCTCCATCGCGCTGCGCATGGTCAGCGCCTGTCCGGAGACGCTGCCGTCATAATTGCCGGGACGCCAGACGGAGTTGCCGGACTGGATTTCGACGGCGGTATCCAGGTAGCGCTGGTTGGGCGGAATGCCGTCCTCCAGCGCCGGCAAATAGACGAAGGGCTTGAAGGACGAACCGGGCTGGCGCATCGCCTGCCAGCCGCGATTGAACTGGCTGCGATCAAACGACCAGCCACCCGCCATGGCCAATACGCGCCCCGTTGCGGGGTCGAGCGCGACGACGGCGCCCTCCGCCTGCGGCACCTGGCGCAGCACGGCGCGTTGCGCGCGCTGCGGTGTCGCGGCCGGTTCGACCATCACCAGGTCACCGGGGTTGACCACATCCTGCATGCGGCGCGGCGCGGGACCGATGCGCACCGGCGCGGCTGGCGTGGGGCCTGGCGTCTGCAAGCGCGCCCAGGTGGTGTCGGGTAGGTCGAGCACACCGGTGCGGACCTCCCAGGGGGCGCGGATATTCGCACGGTCAAGCCAGGCGACGCGCGCCTCATTGGCCTGCACCTGCTGCACGACAGCAAGCCGCCATGCAGGGAGCATGCCGGGCGGTCGGGCTTGCGCCTCCAGCGCCGCCTGCCACTCGGTGGGCGTGATGGAAATGCGCCCCACCGGGCCACGCCAGCCGCCACGGCGATCATACTGCATCAGACCGTTGCGCAGGGATTCCTCGGCAGCCGCCTGCAATGGCGGCTCAAGGCTGGTGCGAACCACGAGGCCGCCGCCCGCCGCCTGCTCGGGGCCGAAGCGCTGCACCAGCTCGCGTCGCACTTCCTCGGTGAAATGCTGGCCGACCGCCAGCATGTCGGGACGGCGCGTGGGGCGGACGATGATCGGCTCGGCGCGCGCCGCATCGGCTTCCGCGCGCGTGATGTGGCCGTCCTCCAGCATGCGCTCCAGCACCCAGTTGCGGCGGATGCGCGCCTGTTCCGGGAAACGGACCGGGCTGTAGTTGTTGGGCGCCTTGGGCAGCGCGGCCAGGAAGGCCATTTCGGCCAGCGTCAGCTCATCGAGGCTCTTGTTGAAATAGCTCTGCGCGGCAGCGGCCACGCCATAGGCCTGCAACCCCAGAAAGATCTCGTTCAGGTAGATCTCGAGGATACGAGGCTTTGACAAGGCGGCCTCGATCCGCATTGCCAGCAGCGCCTCACGGGCCTTGCGCAGGATCGTGCGGTCGGCGCCGACCAGCATGTTCTTCGCCACCTGCTGGGTGATGGTCGAGGCGCCGATCATGCGCCGCCCGCCCATATAGGCTTCCACGTTGAAGACGGCGGCGCGCATGATGGCGAAGTAGTCGACGCCGTGATGGCTCTCGAAATTCTGGTCCTCCGCTGAAATGAAGGCCAGTTGCAGGCGGCGCGGAATGGCTTCGATCGGCACGAAGACCCGCCGCTCATTGGCCAGTTCGGCCATCAGGCGGGAATCGGCCGCGTAGATGCGGCTCATCTGCTGTGGCTGGTAGTCGGCCAGCCATCGGTAGTCAGGCAGGTCGGCCCGCAGCGAATTGTACAGGCCATATCCGGCCACCGAGCCCGCCAGCGCGACAACGGAGGCTACAACCAGCAACAGCCGGAGAATGCCAAAACCGCGGAACCGGCCGCGCCGCGCCGAGGGCTGCCGCGGCGGCCGTGCATCGGGGTCGGACGAGGGCGTTGCCAAAGGGCCTTCGGCACGGAGTGGAGGCTGCATGGGAGCAGTTTACCACGCCGTCGCGTATTGCGTAGCATGACCATCGCGTGCCCTGGCGGTGGGCATGGGTGGTGATGGTAGAGGCTGCCGCAGGCCCCGGTTCACCCGAAGCCTCCGGTTCGCTGGGCGTCGCCGGACTGCCGGCGACGCCCGTCCGGGCCCTTGGATAGGCGGGCGCCTAGACGCCCGGTATCACCAGCTCCAGCGCAGGCCGGCCGAGAAGTTGTGGCCGGTCGAACGCTGCCGCACATCCAGCCCGTAATTGCCGAACAGCGAGGCATTTTGGGTGATCTGCAGCGTCGCACCCACGCCCGCCATCAAGCGGTTGCGGCCGAGCGTCGTGCTGTCGGTGCGCACGCCCACGCCCGGCACGCCGATCAGCGTGCCCGTCGTGGTCGTCGTAACATTGCCGAACTCGTAGCCGTATTGCAGCTGCGCGGTGGGCGTCAGCGTCATCGTCGGCGAGACCGCGACGCGGGTGCTGGCGCTGACGCCGATCACCGCGCTCGCGGCAGTCAGGCTGCCGCTGTTGACGTTCATGCCCAGCACGCCCGCACCGGTCTCGGTGACGGCGTTGCGGCTATAGGTGTCGACACGGAAGCCGACACTCGGCTGCACCAGCCAGTCGCCGGCCTGCAGACGCAGACCCGCGTCACCGCGCGCACTGAAGCCGCTCACGCCAGGCGAGGCACTGGTGCCCATCCCGATCGGGCCCAGGTTGCGCGTGATGCGTGCCGAGCCCACCGTGCCGGCCACGACGGCATCCACGAAGGCCATGCCATGCGTGTAGGTGCCGTAGGCGGAGAGGAAGCCATGGCTGGTCGAGGACCGCCCGCCGGTCAGCGAGGAGGTCACGATCCCTTCCACATAACCGGCCGCGACACCGACAATGCCGCCCTCGCCCACCCGCATGTCGACACCGACCGCCACGCCGCCATTGCTGGAATTGTACCCCGTCGTACCCGCGGCGGCCGAGGCCGAGGCGGTGCGCCCCAGACCCGTGAACCAGGCGGTGTACTGCCCGCCCTGCACCGTGGACGACCCATTCGCCGACGACAGCCCGCGCGTGGCGGCAAGGCGGTTGCCGACCGCGCCGGTGAAGAGCCGGTTGGTCTCAACGCCGCTCAGCAGCATGTCGCCATTGATGCCCGCGCCGAGGCGCACCATGGCATCGCCGATCTGCGGCGTAGTCAGCGGGAAGACCGCCGCCAGGCCGGTCGAGACATCGACGCTCGCCCGCACGCCCGGTGCGGTGCGAAGGGCATCAAGCGCCACCGCCACCGAACGCTGGTTCGGTGTCAGCGTCAGGCCCAGGGGCGCCATGTTCTGGTAGGAGGTCGGCGTCGCGAACAGCGTGATCGCGGTGGGCTGGTACAGCGCATCGATCCGGCTGCCCGGCAGCAGGCCCGCGGTGGGCTGCGTCAGCCCTGCGAAGCTGCCATTGATGGCGGATGCCGTGACCACCCGGAAGCCGGTGCCCACCGCCGGCGTGAAGGTGTTGTTCGCCGGCGCCCCGATGCCGCGCAACACCGGCACGATCGTGCCCGCCGCATTGAAGGCCGCGCCCTGCACCACCACGCGGGAGAAATTGCCCGCGCCATTGGCGGTGCCGGTGCCGTCGATTTCCAGCGTCAGCAGCGAACCCGCGGTCATCGTGACGGGTGCGGTGAAGGTCAGCGTGCCGGGGCTGCTGCCCGGCATCAGGTTGCCCGAGATATTGGTGGGCGCGTTGATGGTGCCGGTGCCGCGCAGCGTGCCGCTGTTGGTCACCGTCACGCTCGATGCGCCGATGTTGCTGTTGGCGCCCATGGTGCCGCCGGTGACGATGATGCCGCCGCCGAGATTGGTGCCGCCCGTGAAGTTGGTGGTGCCGGTGCCGGCCACAGTGAAGCCGCCAGCGCCACCGACCATGTTGGTGAAGGTGATGTTGCCGCCGCTGCTGTTGGAAGAGCCACCGGTGCCGTTGACTGTCGCGGGCTGGTTCACCGTCTGCGGTCCGGTCGGCTGATAGGTGCCGCCGTCGAACACGATCACCGACTGTTGGGCCGCCGGGTCATTCTGGTCGAAGATAGGCTTCGAGGTATCCACCGTCAGCGCCGCCAGCACCAGGTCCACCCGGTTCGGCAGGTAGACCGGCACCAGCTGGATGCCGTTGATCGACAATGCGCCGTTCAGCGTGCCGAAGGTGCCCGTGACGCCACCGCCGGCGGTGACCAGCGTGATGGTCGAATTCGGCGTGTAGCTGCCGGTGGCAGGCGTCAGCGTCAGCGCGCCGGCGAGCGTGGCCGAACCCGCCACCACCAGGCGCGAATTGGCCGCCGGCGTCATGGCGAGGTTCAGTGTGCCGGTGCCGGTCTGCACGTAGTTGCCCAGCACGTTCAGATTGGACGGCGCATTCGCCCCGGTGATGGGGCGCACCGTGCCCGCATTGGTCAGGTTGCCGATGATGGCGCCGATGCCATTCAGCGTCGCGCCCGTCGCTACACTAGCCGAGCCACCCAAGTTCGCGAACTGCCCCGCCGCCGTGCCAAGCACCAAGGTGCCGGCCAAGACATTGGTCAAGCCGGTGAAGCCGTTGTCGCCGGTCAGCGTCATGGTGCCGCCCGCCACCGTGAACCCACCGGTGCCGAAGATCGTGCCGTTGAAGGTGCCGCCATTGTTGACGGTCAGCGTGTTGGCGCCGAGCGCCACGATCGTGCCCGTGACACCGTTGAAGGTCTGTAGCGTGCGACCCGAGGCCGCGCCCGAAATGTCGAAGACGGCACCGGCCGTGCTGAGCGTCAGGCCCGTCGAGGTGTCGATCGTACCGGCGCCGGCCAGCGCCAGCGTGCCGAAAGAGACCTGCGTGGCGCCGGTGAAGGTATTGGCGCCGCCCAGCGTCATGGTGCCGCCGGTCACGGTCAGCCCGCCCGTGCCGCCGATCACGCCGTTATAGGTGCCGCCAGCCGCCACCGTCAGCGTGTTCGCACCCAGCGCCAC
>JAIXVH010000106.1 GCA_027483125.1 Acetobacteraceae bacterium
ACCGTCGAGCGGCGCATCATCCCCGCCAATGAGACCGAACCCTTCGCGGGCCTGGCGTTCAAGATCATCAACGACAAGTACGGCAACCTGACCTTCGTGCGCGTCTACCGTGGCGTCCTGCGCCAGGGCGACATGGTGATGAACACCACGAAGGACCACAAGGAACGCATCGGCCGCATGTTCCAGATGCACGCCGACAAGCGCGAGGAAATCAAGGAAGTCTTCGCCGGCGACATCGCCGCCTTCGTCGGCCTGAAGGACACCGGCACGGGTGACACGCTGGCCTCCAACGACGACCCCGTCGTGCTGGAGCGTATGGCCTTCCCGGTGCCGGTGATCGACCTCTCGGTCGAGCCGAAGACCAAGGAAGCGGTCGAGAAGATGACCATCGGGCTGCAGAAACTGGCCGGTGAAGACCCCAGCCTGCGCCTGAAGACCGACCAGGAAACCGGCCAAACCATCCTGTCGGGCATGGGCGAACTGCACCTGGAAATCATCGTGGACCGCCTGCGCCGCGAATACGGCGTGGAATGCAGCGTGGGCGCGCCGCAGGTCGCTTACCGTGAGACCATCACCAAGCCGCACACCGAGGTCTACACGCACAAGAAGCAGTCCGGCGGTTCGGGCCAATACGCCGAGGTGAAGATCACCTTCGAGCCGAAGGAACGGAACCAGGGCATCGAGTTCGTCAATGCCGTGGTCGGTGGCTCCGTGCCGCGCGAATACATCCCGGCGGTGGACAAGGGCATCAAGGTGCAGGCCGATACCGGCGTGCTGGCCGGCTTCCCCACGGTGGACTTCAAGTACACCCTGACGGACGGCAAGTACCATGACGTGGACTCGAGCGCGCTCGCGTTCGAAATCGCCGCCAAGGCCTGCTTCCGCGAAGGCATGAAGAAGGCCGGCCCGGTGATCCTGGAGCCGATCATGGACGTGGAAGTGACCACGCCTGGCGACCATGTGGGCGATGTGGTGGGCGACCTGAACCGTCGCCGCGGCATGATCCAGTCGCAGGACATGGCCGGCACCTCGGTCATCGTGCGCGCGCATGTGCCGCTGAAGGAGATGTTCGGTTACATCTCCAACCTGCGCGGTATGACAAAGGGGCGTGCGTCCTTCTCGATGCAGTTCCACCATTATGATCCGGTGCCGCGCAACGTGGCGGACGAGATCATGAAGCAATCCGCCTAAACGCAGCCAAAATCTGACGCTTACGGGCGCCGCGTCCACCTTTTGGTGGGCGCGGCGCTTGCCGTTTTGGGGCTAAAAGAATCTTTCGCCTACGGACAGATTTTTCTTGTGCATGAACATTCCAGCCGCTAGATGACCGACAGTTAAGAAAACATCCATCCAAAGGAATCGTTCATGACCGCCATCCATCGCCGCGGACTGCTGTCTGCCGCCCCCGCGATTGCCATCGCGCCCGCCGCGCTGGCGCAGCCCGCCGTGGCCACCCTGCCGGATCGCCCGATCCGCATCATCGTGCCCTATGCCGCCGGTGGCATCACCGACCTCATCAGCCGCGGCACCGCGATCGGCCTGCAGGCGGCCCTTGGCCAGCCGGTCGTCGTCGAGAACCGCCCCGGCGCCAATGGCACCGTCGGCACGCTCGCGGCCGCCCGCGCGGCCGCCGATGGCACCACCATCACCATGGGCATCACCGACACCTTCGCCATCAACCGCAGCACCTTCCGCTCGCTGCCCTACAATGACGAGACGGATTTCGCGCCGATCTCCATGGTCACGACGGTGCCTTTCGCGCTGATGATCGGCGCACATCGCCGCGACATCACCGACTTCCCGAGCTTCCTCGCCGCCGCCCGCCGCCAGGCCGGCGCAATGACGCATGCCTCCTGGGGCGTCGGTTCCTCCTCGCACCTCGCCTTCGAGTTCGTGGCGCGCAGCCAGCGCTTCGAGAAGCTGCACGTGCCCTTCGCCGCGCAGGCGCCGGGCATGCAGGCGGTGGCCGCCGGTCAGGTGGACAGCATGATGCTGCCCGTCGGTGGTGCGAACTCGCTCGCGATCGACAACCGCGCGCGCATCATCGCGCTGGCGCATCCGCAGCGCGTCGAGCTGACGCCCAACATCCCGACGCTGACCGAGCTCGGCATCCCGCTGGCCACTGGCCTGTGGCTGGCGCTCTTCGCGCCCTCGCGCACCCCGGCGCCGATCCTGGCGCGCCTGAACCAGGCGATGCACGAGGCCGCGCGCCACCCGCAGACGCTGGAAGTCTTCCGCCAGCAGTCTGGCGTGCCCGAGCCCTCCACGCCGGAAGCGCTGGCCGCCTTCGCCCGTGCCGAGCGCGAGCGCTGGGCGGTGACGGTGCGCGAAGCCGATATCCGCGTCGAAGCCTGACGCGGCCTGACCGCCGCCGGTGCCGAGACCGGCGGCGGTTACCCCATTTCCTCGATCTCGCGCAGCAACAGCGCGAGGTCCTGCGGGCGGGACAGGCGGTGGTCCCCGTCCTTCACCAGCGTCAGCCGCACATCATCGCCTTCGATCGCCTCCACGAAGCGCTGTGCGTGCCGCCAGGGCACGTCCAGGTCGCGCATGCCCTGCAGAATGCGCACCGGGAAGGCGAAGGGCAGCTTCTCGCGCAGCACCAGGTTGCGCCTGCCATCCTCGATCAGCGCGCGGGTGATGGGGTAGTCCTCCCCGTATTCGCTGGGGCGGTGCCAGACGCCGTCGCGCGCGATGGCCGCGCGCACATCGGCCGGGAAATTCTCCCACATCAGATCCTCGGTGAAGTCGGGCGCGGGGGCGATGCCGACCAGCGCCGCCACGCGGGCCGGCCGCGCGCGCGCCAGAAGCGCTGCGATCCAGCCGCCCATGGAGGAACCCACCAGGATCTGCGGGCCTTCGGTCAGCGCATCCAGCACCATGGTCGCATCCGCGGCCCAGCGCCCGATCGTGCCCTCGGCGAACTCGCCGCCCGAGGCGCCGTGGCCGGCATAGTCGAACCGGCAGAAGCCGCGACCCGTGCGCTGCGCCCATTCCGCCAGGGCGGCGGCCTTGGTGCCCGTCATGTCGGAATTGAAGCCGCCCAGGAACAGCACGCCCGGGCCGCGGCCAGCGATGCGCCGGTAGGCGAGGGGTGTGCCGTCAGGCGCGGGGATGGTGCCGATGTCTTCCATGGCACCGCTGTAGGGCAGTTGCCCGCCCTGGGGAAAGCGCGGTCCTGTGACTACTCGGCGGCCATCGCCACGCCGCGCAGGCTGCCCCAGGCCTGGTCCAGCGCGCGGCCGAACCGCTCGCACATCTCGGCGATATCCGTCTCGGTCATGATCAGCGGCGGCGTGAAGGCGATGCGGTCGCCAATCGCGCGGATGATCAGCCCGTTCTCCTCCGCCGCGTTCATCACCGCGATGCCGGCCTTGGCTTTGGGGTCGAAGGGGGTGCGCGTGGTCTTGTCGGCCATCAGCTCCACGCCGGCGATCAGCCCCACGCCGCGCACATCGCCCACCATCGGGTGGTCACGGAAGGCGGCGAGCCCGTTCAGGAAGGCGGGCGAGACCTGGCGGACATGGTTCACCATGTCACGCTCCTCGTAGATCGCCAGCGTTTCCAGTGCGACCGCGCAGGCCACCGGGTGGCCGCCATAGGTGAACCCGTGCCCGAAGGTGCCATTGCGCTTGCTGCCTTCGACCAGGGATTCATGCAGCTCATCGGAGATGATGGTCGCCGACAAGGGCTGGTAGCTGGCGGTCAGCTGCTTGGCGCAGGTCACGATGTCGGGCTTCAACGCATAGGTGTCGCTGCCCCACATATGGCCGGTGCGGCCGAAGCCGCAGATCACCTCATCGGCCACGAACAGGATGTCGTGGCGCTTCAGCACAGGCTGGATGGCTTCGAAATACCCCTCCGGCGGGGTCAGCGCGCCGCCGCCGCCCTGCACCGGTTCGGCGAAGAAGGCGGCGATGGTGTCCGCCCCTTCGCGTGCGATCAGCTCCTCCAATTCCGCCGCCATGCGGGCGGAGAAGGCGCGCTCGCTCTCGCCCGGCTCGGCGAAGCGGTACACATTGGGGTTCGCGATATGCATGAAGCGCCCGCCCAGCGGCAGGTCGAAATCCGCATGCATATGCGGCTGCCCCGAGAGCGAGGCGGTGGCCACGGTGTTGCCGTGATAGCCACGGATGCGGCCGATGATCTTCTTCTTGTTCGGCCGCCCACGGACATTGTTGTGGTACCAGATCACCTTGATCGCGGCGTCATTCGCCTCCGAGCCGGAGCACTGGAACATCACATGCTTCAGCCCGTTCGGCGCCATCGCGGCCAGCTTCTCGGCCAGCAGCACGCTGGGCTCATGCCCCTTGCCGAAGAAGGTGTGGTAATAGGGCAGCTTCAGCATCTGCTTGTAGGCAACTTCCGCCAGGCGCTTTTCCGAAAAGCCCAGCGATGCGCACCACAGCCCGGCCATCGCCTCGATATATTCGCGCCCCTCGCTGTCGCGGATGCGCACGCCATTGCCCTCCACCATGATGCGCCCGCCATTCGCGTTGAACGCGACCATGTCGGTCTGCTGATGCACCAGATGGGCGATATCGGCTTCGTGCAGGTGGTTGGGGCGCATGGGCGTTCTCCTTCGCGCACAGCCTGGACCAACGCACCCTTGCGCGACAAGCCACCTCGCCAACATCGGCAGGGTGATCGGGATTGTCTGGTTCAAGCGGGATTTGCGGCTGGAGGACCATGCCGCGCTGCATGCGGCAGCCCATGGGCCGGTGCTGCCGCTCTATGTGGTGGAGCCGGACCACTGGCGCGGCGCCGATGCCTCCTGGCGGCAATGGGCCTTCACGCGCGGCGCGGTGGCGGATCTGGCCACGCGGCTGCCCTTGGTGGTGCGCAGGGGCGATGCGGTGACGGTGCTGGAGGCGCTGCGCGCGCGCCACGGCCATGTCACGCTCTACAGCCATGAGGAGACGGGCAATCTCTGGACCTATGCGCGCGACCGCCGCGTGGCGGCCTGGGCGCGGTCCCATGGCGTGGCCTGGCACCAATTCCCGCAGCATGGCGTCTGGCGCGGCATGCGCGACCGCGACCGCTGGACCGGCTTTCACGCGCGGCTGATGCAGGCCGCGCCCATGCCGGTGCCGGCGCTGCGCTTCACCGATGAACCGCTCGGCACGCTGCCCGATTCACCTTTCCCCTGGGCCGATGACGGCGTGATCCGCCCGCAGCCCGCCGGCCGCGCCGCCGCGCAGGGCTTGCTGGACAGCTTCCTGGCCGGGCGCGGCGCCGATTACCGGCGCGGCATGTCATCGCCGCTGACGGCGGGGCGCGTCTGTTCGCGGCTCTCGCCGCATCTGGCGCTGGGCACGCTGTCCATGCGCGAGGCGCTGGCGCGCGCGGGGCAGGGCGGCGCGATCCCGGGCACCGCCACAGCCAGCTTCATCAGCCGGCTGCACTGGCATTGCCACTTCATCCAGAAGCTGGAGAGCGAACCCGCGCTGGAATGCCGTGCCATGCATCCGCTGATGGAGGCTGCGCGACGCCCCACCGCGCCCGATGACCCGCTGCTCGCGGCCTGGGCCGAGGGGCGCACCGGACTGCCGTTCCTCGATGCCTGTATGCTGAGCCTGCGCGCGACCGGCTGGCTGAATTTCCGCATGCGCGCGATGGTGATGGCGGTGGCGAGCTATCATCTCGGCCTGGATTGGCAGGCGGCGGGCCAGGTGCTGGCGCGGTACTTCACTGATTATGAACCCGGCATCCATTGGCCGCAGGTGCAGATGCAGTCGGGTGCGACGGGCATCAACATCCCGCGCATCTACAACCCGGTGAAGCAGGGGCTGGACCAGGACCCGGAGGGCCGCTTCATCGCCCGCTGGCTGCCGGAACTGGCCGCGCTGCCCCCCGCCTTGCGCCACACGCCCTGGAAGGCCGGCGGGCCTGCGCCGGTGATCGACCCCGCCGCCGCCGCGCGCG
>JAIXVH010000417.1 GCA_027483125.1 Acetobacteraceae bacterium
ATCGCGGCCGATCCGCTGATGGGCCTGGTACAGGCCATCCCGGGCGACGAATTGCTGGCCGGCCAGCAGCGCATCGACATGATCAAGCTCGATATCGAGGGCCATGAGCCCGCCGCCCTGCGCGGCCTGCGCCACACATTGCAGCGCCACCGGCCATGGGTGCTGTGCGAATTCAGTCCGGCGCTGCTGGGCGGGCCGGGCAGCGAGGGCTGCACCGGCATGCTCAACCGCATCTTCTCCATCACCGGCCGGCTGGCCGCGATCCAGCATGATGGCGCCGAAACCCCGATCGACAGCCAGGAGGCGCTGATGGCGCTGTGGCGGCAGCGCGATGCGGAAGTGACCGCCAGCGGCTACCTGCCGGCCGGCCTGGTACACATGGACCTGCTGTTCCGCGTGGCCTGAAGTCGGTCAGACGCCAGCGGCCATCCCCGCCAGCGAGCGGCCATGCGCCGCCACATCCTCCAGCAACGCGACCTGGCGCGGCAGGCAATGGCCATGCAGGTCATAGCGTTCGACGATGGTGCGGCGTGCGGCGGCGCGCAGCGATTCCAGCGCTGCCGGGTTGGCCAGCATCTCGGCCATTTTCCTGGCGATCGCGCCACTGTCGAAGAAATCCACCAGCAGGCCGTTCACGCCATCCTGCACCACCTCCTCGACCGGCTGGGTGGAGGAGGCCAGCAGCGCCACACCACAGGCCATGGCATCGAGCATCGACCAGGACAGCACGAAGGGATAGGTCAAATAGACATGCGCGGCCGAGACGCGGAACAGCGCCAGCAACTGGCCATAGGGCACGCGGCCGCAGAAATGGATGCGCGAGAGGTCGAGCTGGCCTTCAAGCTCCTTCAGCATGACCTCCTTCCAGCTGCCGCCGCCCGGCGGCGGGCTGCCATAGGACACGCCCTCCCCGCCCACGATCACCACCTGCGCGTGCGGAGCCAGGCGCTGGAATTCGGGCAGCGCGCGCATGAAGGTATGGAAGCCGCGATAAGGCTCCATGTGCCGCGCGATATAGGTCACGACCGGATCGCCACGGCGGACCACGCGGCCGTTGGGCAGCGCGAATTCGGCGATGCCCTCGGGCGAGGCGAAGCGCGTGTCGATCCCCTCATGCACGACGGACATGCGCGCGCGCGCCCAATCCGGATAGCGCGACCATTGCCATTGGGTGGGCGCCACACCCCAATCCGCCGCCTCGAGCTGGATCAGCTGCGAGGTGTTCTGCACCCTTGTGCGCGCCATCTTGTCGATGCCGATCTCGCCATTGATCGGGTCGAAGCCGACATCGCCGCCGGTGCTGCGGTAGAAATACTCGCAGTACAGCAGGATGCGCGCGCGGGGGAACACGTCGCGCAGGAACATCCCCTCGCCCCAGCCCAGATGGGCGGCGATCACATCCGGGGTGAAGCCCTTGTCGCGGATGGCCAGGCAGGCGCGCGCCACATCCTGCGCGCGGCGCACATAGGCCTCGGTGCGGTAGAGATAGGGGTGGATGGTCTCGCCCGGCCCCTTGGGCGCCTTGTAGCGCAGATGTTCGACGCCCTTCAGCGGCTCGCCGGGGTTTTCGCCCAGCGCGACGACACGATTGCCCCGCCGCGCGGCCATGGCGGGCGCCAAATGGCGGTACTGGCCGGGAAAATTCTGATGCACGAACAGGATATCCATCGCCCCAGCATGCGGATGTTGCTCGCGCATGCAAGGCCACCCTTTCGCGCGGCGCAGGCCTGCCTACACTGCGGCCATGACGCATGCATTGATCGTGGGCGGTGGCATTGGCGGCCTGGGCGCGGCCCTCGCACTGGCCCGCGCCGGCCACACCACCGAAGTCTTCGAACGCGCGAGCGCCTTCCGCGAGATCGGCGCGGGCATCCAGCTCGGCCCCAATGTGTTCCGCATGTTCGACCGGCTCGGGATTCGCGCGGCGGTCGAGGCCGAGGCGGTGCGCCCCGAGGCGCTGGTGATGCGCTGCGCGATCGGTGGCCATGAGGTGACGCGCGTGCCGCTGGGCGCCGGCTTCGAAGCGCATTTCGGCCACCCCTATGCGGTGATCCACCGCGCCGACCTGCTGGCCGCGCTGCATGCCGCATGCCTGGCCACACCCGGCATCAGGCTGCACCTGAGCACCGATGTGGCGGGGCTGGATGGCGAGGCCGGGCTGTTGCTGGCTGATGGCAGGCGCGTCGCGGGCGATCTGGTGATCGGCGCCGATGGGCTGTGGTCACGCATCCGCGCCGAGATCATGGGCGATGGGCCGCCGCTGGTCTCGGGCCATATCGCCTATCGCGGCGTGCTGCCGATGGAGGCGGTGCCCGAGCATGTCTCGCGGCGGGAAGTGGTGTTGTGGGCCGGCCCCAAGCTGCATCTGGTGCATTACCCGCTGCGGCGCGGGCGGCTGATGAACCTGGTCGCCGTCTTCCATTCCGACCATGTCGAGGAAGGCTGGGATGCGACCGGCGATACGCGGCTGATCGAACAGCATTTCGCGGGCACGCGCCCGGAAGTGCGCGACATGCTCAGCCGCATCGATGCCTGGAAATTCTGGGTGCTGTGCGACCGCGAACCGGCGCGCGGCTGGACCCGCGGGCGCGCCACACTGCTGGGCGATGCCGCCCACCCCATGCTGCAATACCTGGCCCAGGGGGCGAATATGGCGCTGGAGGATGCGGTGTGCCTGGCCGACCAGCTGGGCCTGCACGCCGATATCCCGACAGCGCTGGCGGCCTACGAAAACCTGCGCGCCCTGCGCACGGCCCGCGTGCAGGTCATGGCGCGCGTCTATGGTCAATTCTACCACGCCGCCGGACTGACCGCGGAACTGCGCGATGCGGCACTGGGCGGGCGGGACGCCAAGGCGGCCTGGACCGGGATGGAATGGCTGTACAACCCGCCGCCCTGGCCGGTGCGCTGATCAGCCGAAGCAGATGGCGCCGAGCTTGTTGCCCGCGGGGTCACGCAGCCGCGAGACATAGATGCCAGGCCGCGGCCCGGGCCCCGGCGCATCCAGGATGGTGCCGCCATTCTCGGCCGCCGCCTTCGCCCAGGCATCGATCTCGGCCGAGGACTTGGCCTTGAACATGATGGTGCCGCCATTGGCCGCGGTCGCGGCCTCGCCATTCTGCGGAATGGTCACGAAGAACAGGCCGTTGGCACGGTCGCCATACATGTAGGCGGCGGGCGTTTCGCGGAACTTGCCCAATGCGGGCACGCCCAATGCCGCGAAGGTCGCGTCATAGAAGGCGCGCGAGGCCTCGATGTCATTGGCGCCGATCATCACGTGGAAATACATGGCAGCCTCCTCTGCGGTGTACGGGACAGCCTGTGGCGCGGCCGGGCGGGGGTCAATCCGCCCATGGCAGCCAGCGGGTCAGCCGCGGCAGACCCGGCCGACAGCGGGCATGAAATGCGCCACCGGCGGTGTCGCCAGCCCCTTCACCTTGGCGCGCTCGTCATAACGGCGCAGTTGCACGGCGGCGGCGAAATGCGGCTCGGCCTCGAAGGCGGCGAGTTCATCAGTCCCCATCGGGCCGCCTTGCAGGGCCAGGCTCTTCACGCTGTCGGGTGACAGCTTGGCGAAGTAGTCGGCCTCCTTGCCGCAAAGGTAGCGCTTGGCGGCCACATGCAGGCGCACCGGCTCGGTCACCGCCGGGCCGAAATGCTGCGTCAGCCAGTGATGGCCCAGTTCCTCGTGCTTGTCGTCAATGCCGGCATCGGCGGGGTTGTCGCCCAGGTCATGCACCAGATGGCCGATGTCATGCAGCAGGGCCGCGGTGACCAGCGCATCATCATGGCCATCCTGCTCGGCCAGCCAGGCGGCTTGCAGCGCATGCTGCTGCTGGTTGATCAGGGTGAGGCCATAGCGGCCCTCGGCGCGGCTTTCGAGCAGGGATTGGATCTCGGCCAGGATGGTCATGCGGCGTCCTCGAAGAAGAAGGGGTTGGACCAGGCGCGGCGGCCTTGGGCATCGGTGACGACAACGCGGCCGAAGCCGCCGCGGCGCAGCGCCGCGATCGGCAGGCGCACCCGCGTCTGCATCGGCGCCAGCGATTGTTCGGCGCGCGAGCCGCGGCCCAGCACCATGACCGCTGCGGCGGGCGAGCAATGCACCTCCACCACCTCGTCATGCCAGGTCACGTCATGCAGCAGCGGGCCTTGCGTGGCGTAGAACTGCCCGGCCTTCAGCGCGGCCAGCAGCGGCTCGGGCGCGTTCGCTTCCGCCTTGACCATCAGCCAGCCGCCGAAGGCATCGGGCGATTTGAAATGCGCGTCATCGACGGCGATCAGGTTGATGCGCCGCCCCTCAGCCAGCAGTTGGTCGGCGAGGTAGGCACCATCGCCGCGATCAGTGCGCAGCGCGGAGGTGTGGTTGTAGATCTCCACCGCCTGCGCGCCGGGGATGGTGTTCGCATCGGCCGCACTCAGCGCGTACCAGGCCGGGTGCGGGATGGCGACGAAGGCGCCAGCGGCCAAAGCGCGGGCGGCCAAGGCAGGGCCGGTTTCATCGGCGGCCGTGGGCGCGAAATCATCCGGCAGGCCCACGGCCAATATGTGCCAGATCTCGCCCAGCGATGTCGCCGGCGCGTGCAGTTCCGCGCCCAGGATGGTGGTGAAGCCGGGCGCGCGGAAGGGCCGCGTATCGACCACCGGCCAATCATACTTGGCCAGGAAATGGTCGGTCAGCGCCAGGAAATCATAGCCGGCATCCTGGTAGGCGGCGCAGACCTCGCGCGGCGACCTGGCGCCGTCGGACGCGGTCGAATGGGTATGGATATTGCCCTTCCAGAAATGTCCCGGAGCGGCGAAGGCGATGTCCTGCGGCATGGTGCCAAGTTACCCGGCCACGGCGCGCCGGCCCATCCGGATCAATCGTGAAGTGATGGTGACAGGCCGCGCGGCAGGGTCCAGCCTGGGCCATGCATTCCGCCCCGCGCCGGGTGGGCCTGGCGGTGTTCGCGGCCGGCCTGTCCACCACCCTGCCCTTGCCGCTCTATGTCGAATACGCGGGCGGCGCGGGGGCGGGGCCGCTGGCCGCCGCCTTCGCCTGCTATGCGCTGACGCTGATCATCACCGCGCCGCTGCTGGGACCGCTGCCCGACCGCATCGGCAGGCGCGCGTCCCTGCTGCTGGGCCTGGGCCTGACCGCTGCCTCCACCCTGCTGCTGGCGCTGGCACCGGGGCTGTGGCCGCTGGCGCTGGCCCGCGTGATGCAGGGCCTGGGCATGGGCTGTGTCTCCAATGCCGCCGGCGCCTGGGCGGCCGAACTGGCCGAACGCGCCGGTGCCACGCCCGACGCCGCATCGCGCCTGGGGGCGGCAACGGTCACGGCGGGCACGGCGGGCAGTTTCGGGGCAGGCTCGCTGGTCACGCTGCTGGCCATGCTGGCGGCGCCAGAACTGCGCCCACCCTTTGTCTTCTGGGCGCATCTGGCGCTGGTGGGTGCGGTGGCCTGGTGGCTGGCGCGCCTGCCCGAGACGCTCTCCGCCCCGCGCGGCGCCGCGCTGCGGCTGCCCATCTTCCCGCGCGGCACGCTGGCCGGCACGCTGGGGATGCTGCCGGCCTGGGGCACCACGGGCGTGGTGCTGACCACCGTGCCCACGGCGCTTGCCGCCGCCGGCCGGCCCTATGCCGGGGCCTGGGCGGTGGCGCTGATGATCCTGGTGGGTGCGGTGACGCAGCCCTTCCTGCGGCGCGTCGCGCCCCGGCTTGCGCTGCGCATCGGCCTGCCGGTGCTGGTGCTCGGCGCGGGGCTGGCGCTGCTGGGCACGGTGGCGGGGATGCTGCCGCTGCTGCTGCTGGGCGGGGCGATCACCGGCATGGCGGCCTATGGCTTCGTCTATATGGGGGGACTCGCCATGGCCACGATGGGCGCGGCTTCCGACCGGCCACGGGCGATCGCGGGCTTCTTCCTGATCGGCCATGCGGGCTTTTCCCTGGTGCCGCTGGCGGTGGGGTATCTCGCCGATGCGCTGGGGGCGGGCGCGGCGCTGGGGCTGTTGTGGCTGTGCGTGGCCGCGATGGCGGCGGGGCTGTCCTGGCGGCTGGCTCGGTATTAGGGACCCGGCAGCGTTGCAGTCACCTGGGTTTGCGTTGAATTCTACGGTCCAGCCTTGATCGTGGGCGACAAAATATCGACAATACGCAGACAGATAGTTTTATTAATTTGATGTCGAAAAATGATCTTTGTAATAAATGCACTATTCCAAGAAAATTATTACGTGATTTATTTCTGAAATGGTCGAATTAAATAAGCAAACTATGATACACTCCATCATCTTGCGACTGAATTTCGTGTTGCCGCATCTCTATTTCGATAATGTTGGATAATATTGAAATTCATTGAGAAAGAATCGCTCGCGCGCGGCATCCGCAATTGAAGATCGACCGATCGCATCCATGATGATTGTACCCTCAATGAGGGTCAAGACAAGCGCCACCATTGTCACCATATCCGGCGTATCAGCGGGCAGGCGCCTTTCCAACCAATCTGTGTATCCATCAATGATTTGACCTCCGATGTGCTGGTAGCTGGCGTGACCACTATTGGCCATCGCCACAATCTCCAACCAAACCCGAACATGACGGCGAAGTGGATCCCGGCGCAAAAGCGCCAAAATATCGACAACGCAATCACGGACCGATGCCGCACGGTTCGGCGGAAGATAATGATCCAGCTTTTCTACAACATCATGCGCCAGAAACAGCAATAGCTCGCCAATGAGCTGATCTTTCGACCCGAAATGATACAGCAGCATTCGGTCGCTGGTGCCAGCTGCCTTCGCAAGCGGACGCAAACTGGCTGAGTTCAGACCATGCTCCAGCACATAGGTCGCCATTGCTCGGAGCATGACGTCTCGGTTCAAGCGGCTTTCGTTCATCGCGGCCTTGTAGCAGTCGCTACATCCAGCTACAAATGTAGCGACTGCTACATCAATGCATGGCGAGGAGGCCGTATCATGACACTTATCGAGTTGCTCCCCGTGGTGGCCGGCATGGCGCTTGTCGCCTTCATGGCGACATTCTCGATCCGAGGCGGAAACGGTCGACCAGTCTGGGCGGTTCCTGCCGCGCTGTCGGCGCTGTTCCTCGCCTGGTCGTTGACCACCGTGGTCCTGGAGGGACCTCTCGGCTTCTGGACGGAACACACCCGCAACATGTGGGGCAATCAGATTTGGTTCGATCTTTTGCTTGCTGTGGGCGTCTGCTGGCTTCTGATTGTGCCCAGAGCACGAGCGGTCCATATGAACCTGCTCCCATGGATGGCCCTCATCCTCGTGACTGGCTCGATAGGGCTTCTCGCAATGGCCTCACGCCTGTTGTTCTTGGAACAGCGCGCGACGGCCTAGATCAGCATTGCGGCGCTGCCGCCGCAAAGGATGACCAGCTACCGCAGCCGCGCATCATCCAGCGCCTGGCCAGCCCAACGCGCATCGGCACGGGCGGGTGAGGGCAGCGGCTCGGCGGGGCCGGAAGGTCGATCCAGCGCGGCATCTCGCAGCACGCCACCGACCCAGGCCGGCGGGACGCGCGGGGCCTGCCGTGCCAGGGGCGCTACGACGGGCGATGCCGGCGCCGCCGCGACGCTGGCTGAGCCTGGGTCATCCAGCACGAGCAATTGCGGCGAACCAGCGGCAGCGGGTGTGACAGGCGCGGCCGGGGCGCCGGGATCATCCATGACCACCACGGTGCTCTCGGGGTCATCGCGCCGCTCGCGCGGGGTGCTGCCGCGCACGACGGCCAGTTCCGCCTCGCGCCGCTGGCGTGTCACGCTGCGCAGCCGGGCGTAGAAATCGATGCTGTCGGCGCGCAGGGCATCCAGCGTGTCCAGGTTCTCGGCGCGCAGATCCACGCCGCCCAGCGTGCTGCGCGTGATGTTCAGGAAGCGCAGCGTGGCGCGCGAGGTCATGGGGTCGAGCGCGATGGAGACCGGGTTGAAGAAGCCATCCAGCCCATCCCCCACCGCGTCGCGCAGCACGGTCGGCCCCAGCACCGGCAGGAACAGATACGGGCCATCGCCCACGCCATAGCGGGCGAAGGTCTGGCCGAAATCGCCGGTCTGGCGCGGCAGGCCTTGGTCGGAGGCGATATCGAACATCCCCCCCAGGCCCAGCGTGGAGTTCAGCGCGAAACGGCCCAGCGTGGTTCCCGCCGCGTCGAAGCGCAGCTGCAGGATGTTGTGCGCGAAGATCACCGGCTCACCCAGGTTGCGCAGCGCCAGGCGCACGCGGGCACGGCCATATTCTGGCAAGGCGGCGCGATAGGTCTCGGCGATCGGGCGGAAGACGCTGTCATCCAGCGCCATCTGCGCGTCCATCAGGCCGCGGTTCAGGCGCTCCAGCGGGTCGGAGGGGTCGGTCGCGCCGGCATATTGCGCGGATGCGCTCGGCACCTCGATGCCGCCGCGCAGCACTTGCGTCTGACCGCAGGCCGCGAGCAATAGGAGCATGCACAGGATCAGGGGGCGGGCCGGCATGGCGCGGTCATACAACGTGGCGGAGGCGAGCGCGAATCGATGCTGCTGATGCTGGGTGTATTGGCCGCGGGCCTGGCGCTGGCCGGCGCGGTGCAGGGGCTGCTGGCGGCGCGGGCGCTGGGGCGGCTGGTGGCGACACGCGCGCCGATCGGCCCGGCGCTGCCGGCCAGCATCATCAAGCCGCTGCATGGCGCCGAGCCGGGCCTGGCCGAGAACCTGGCCGCGAGCCTGGCCCAGGAGCATCGTGCGCCCTTCGAGATGGTGATGGCCGTGGCCGACCCGGCCGACGCGGCGCTGCCCGCCGCGCGCGCACTGCCCGAACCCGCCCGCGTGATCGTGGCGCCCGAGGTGCTGGGGCCGAACCGCAAGGTCTCGCAGCTGGTGCATCTGGAAACTGCAGCGCTCTACCCCGTGCTGGTCGCGGCCGATGCCGATATGCGCGTCACACCCGACTGGCTGACCGCCGTGACCGCGCCGCTGGCCGACCCCGAGGTGGGGCTGGTCACCTGCCTCTACACCGGGGTCGCTGCCGATGGCGGCTTCTGGTCGCGGCTTTCGGCGCTGTCGATCGACTGGCATTTCCTGCCCAATGCCGCGCTGGGCGAAAGCCTGGGCCGCGCCAATGGCTGCTA
>JAIXVH010000384.1 GCA_027483125.1 Acetobacteraceae bacterium
CCACGCCTGGTGGTGCCGTTTGCCGCCGGCGGCCCGACCGATGTGGTCGCGCGCATGCTGGCGCAGCAGATGGGTGCTGTGGTCGACAACCGCGCCGGCGGCGCCGGCCTGCCCGCCACCGAGCATGTCGCGCGCGCGGCGAAGGATGGCTCGGTGCTGCTGTTCACCACGGTGATTCATGCCGTCCATCGCGCGCTGCATGGCGCGCGGCTGAGCTTCGACCCGATCGCGGATTTCGCGCCGGCCGCGCTGATCGGCGTGGTGCCGATGGTGATCCTGGTGCGCCCCGATGGGCCTGCCGACCTGCCCGCCCTGCTGGCCATGCTGCGCGCGCAGCCGGGGCAGCACAGCTATGGGTCGTCGGGGGTGGGTGGTTCGTCACATCTGGGGGTGGAGTTGCTCAAGGCGATGGCGGGTGTGGATATCGCGCATGTGCCCTATCGCGGCACCGCGCCGGCCTTGGCCGACCTGCTGGCCGGACGCGTGCTGCTGGTGATGGACAGTGTGGCCACCGGGGCGCCGCAGGTGCGGCAGGGGGCGCTGCGCGCGCTGGCGACCACAGCCGAACGGCGCTCGGCCGCGCTGCCCGATGCGCCGCTGGTGGCCGATACCGTGCCAGGTTTCGCGGCCACCACCTGGAATGCGGTGCTGGCACCGGCGGGCACGCCGGGGGCGGTGGTGGAAGGCGTCTCGGCGGCCTGTGCGCGCTTCGCCCGCGAAGCCGCGCCGCGGCTGGCGGATCTGGGCGTGCAGGTGCCCGATGACATGTCGCCTGCCGCGACGGCGCGATTCATCGGCGACGAGACGCGCAAATGGGAAGGGCTGATCGCGCGCGCGGGCATCCGCGCGGAGTAGGTCAGATCAGGCAGAGGGCGCGGAGTTCGCGCGCCATATTCTCCGGCAGCGCGTCCAGGCCTTGCGTGGCGTTCTGCGTCAGGTCGGGCGGCGCGGCCTCGGGCGCCAGATAGCGCCAGCCCTGGAAGGGTTTTGTCGGGCGGCCGGCCACCGGCACCAGCACCGGGTCCAGCACGATGCCGGCGCAATGCGTGCCGTCATCCCAATGATCCTCGATGATGTCGAGCACGCGCTGACGCACCTGCACGAAGCCGCCGATCACCCAATAGATGGAACCGCCGGCGAGGATCTCGTCGCGGCGCTTGGGCATCATGCGCGTCTGGTGGCGCAGCGGCGGCGCGTGCACGGCGCGCAGCGACTGCCAGGCGCGCAGGCCGGCGATGTCCTTGGTGCCGACGGAGAGCTTGATGAGGTGGAGCACCATCCCAATCTGGCGCGCGGCGCGGGATTCGCAACCGCATGGCGCCAGACCCGCGCTGCGCGCCTGCGAGAGGCAGCGCCGGTGACCACTTCACGGCGACGCATTCGCCGCGTGATGTCCGCCACCGATCCGCGGTGACATCGACGCTGTCTGGCGCGAAATCCGGCTATTGGAACGTCCGAATTCCCGCAGCCACGTCTTCCCGCGTCTGTCGTGCCGTCCGGCGCACAAGATCGACGAAGTTGCGCAGGGTGGGTGAGGCGGCGCCGCGGCGGGTTGCGAGATGCAGCGGCACGCTGGGCCGCTCGGCCGGTGCGAGTTCGCAATACGCCACCCCATCCATCGCGATGCGACTGATCGAGGCCGGGACAATGGCGACACCCAGCCCCGCCGCCACCAGCCCCAGCGTCGAGGTGATGCGCGGCGCCTCCTGACCCAGCCTTGGCGTGAAGCCCGCACGCAGGCAGGCGGCGAGCGTCGCGTCGAACATTCCCGGCCCCTCCACCCGGGCAAAGGCGATGAAGCTGTCCTGCGCGAAGGCACTCAGAGGGCGCGGCTCCGCCCCCGCCCGCTGCGCCAGTGCATGGCCTGCCGGCAGAGCGACCACCATCGGTTCCTCGAACAGCCGGTGCAGCGTCAGCTCGGCATCCGTCAGCTCCGCGCGCACGAAAGCGGCGTCGAGCCGGGCCTCCTTCAGCCCCTGCACCGCCTGGCGGCTCAGGCATTCGTCGAGCATGACCTCCACGCTGGAGTATGCTTGGCGGAAGGCGCGGATCACCCCGGGGACGAAAGGGTGGAAGGGCGCGGTCGGCGCGATGCCAACATGCAGCTTGCCCTGCTCGCCGCGCGCCGTTTTCAGCGTGGCGCGCTCGGCCTGCTCCAGCCGGGCGAGGATGGCGCGCGCCTCCTCCAGCAGCACCTGGCCACTCTCGGTCAGTTCCACGCCGCGCGCCTTGCGCCGGAACAGCAGCAGGCCGAGCTGGCCTTCCAGCGCCTTGATCTGCTGGCTCAATGGCGGCTGCTGCATGCCCAGGCGTTCGGCGGCACGGGTGATGTGCCCCTCCTCCGCGACGGCGACGAAGTAGCGGAGCTGACGAAGGTCGAGAGGCATATGCGCAGCATATCGCATTCGTCCCGACAGCCGCATGGCTCACGGCTGGCCCTGCCCTTTATCCCTGGGCCGCCCGGCGAGTGGACCGGCGACGGCAGGAGGCACGCGATGCGGATCACACGTCGAGCGATATGGCGGGCTTGTGCAGGGGCGGGCTTCGCCGCGACCCTGCCGGCAGGAGCCTGGGCGCAATCCTATCCGACGCGGGCCTATCCCACGCGGGAGGTGCGGATCGTCGTGGGCTTCCCGCCTGGCGGCCCGCTGGACATCGCGGCGCGCACCATCGCGCCCGCGCTCGCGGCAGGGATCGGCGTTCCGGTGCGGGTGGAGAACCGCGTCGGCGCCAGCGGCAATGACGCGACGCGGGAGGTGGTCCGCGCGGCGCCCGACGGCGGCACGCTGCTGCTCTGCGGGCCGGTGAACGCCATTAACACCACGCTGTTCCCCGATCTCGATTTCGACTTCGCGCGCGACATCGCAGCCGTCGCCGGGATCGCCCGCGTGCCGCTGATCGTGGAGGTGCATCCCTCGGTGCCGGTGCGGTCCATCGCGGAGCTGATCGCCCATGCGCGTGCGAACCCGGGGCGACTGCGGGTTGCCTATGCCGGCACCGGCACGCCGCAGCATGTCGCGATCGAGTTGTTCCAGCACATGGCGGGCGTCCGCGTGGCGCTGGTGCCCTACCCCGGTTCCGCCCAGGCGCTGGACGACCTTTTGCGCGGCGAGGTCGACGCGATGTTCGATCCCGCGCCCTCATCGATGCCTCATGTCCGGGCGGGGCGGCTGGTGGCGCTGGCGACCACCGGCCCGACGCGCGCGGCGGCGCTGCCGGAGGTGCCGACGGTCGCCGAGACGCTGCCAGGCTATGAGGGCGGCTCATGGTTCGGGCTCGGCGCGCCGCGCGGCACGGATGAAGCGGTGCTTGCGCGCCTGAACGCGGCCGTGAACGACGGGCTGCGCGACGCGCAGGTCGGCGCGGCGCTCGACCGGCTGGGCGCGACCGCGATGCCTGGTTCGGTCGCGGAATTCGCGCGCTTCTTGGCCACTGAAACCGCACGCTATGCCGAGATCATCCGCCTGGCCGGAATACGGCGGCCGTGATGGAGGCGAGCGGCGGCAAGGTGCGGCCGATCTCGTGCAGCGCCGCTTTCGCCTGCGGCGAAAGCGGGGGGCTTCTGTTGCCCGGTGCCCCCCAAACCGCGCTTACCTATCTCTAGGCAGCGAGCGCCACGTCCTCGCGGACGTTGTCGTTGGCACTTGTGA
>JAIXVH010000040.1 GCA_027483125.1 Acetobacteraceae bacterium
CGACGTTGCCCGTGGCGCCAGGCGCGAAGGGGCAGCCGCCCAGCCCCCCCGCGGCGGCATCGAAAATCCGGATGCCTTCGCGATAGGCCGCATAGGTCGTAGCCAGGCCCAGGCCATAGGTATCGTGGGCATGATAGGCCCAGGCCGTGACGTTCGGCTGGCACGCCATCGCAGCCGAAGCCAGTTGCCCGACGTGATCGGGCGTCGCCCGCCCCGTCGTGTCGCACAGGCATATCTCGACATCCTGCCGCAGCGCGGCGAGACGCGCGATAAGCTCCAGCACCGGCCCCATGCCCATGCGCCCTTCGAACGGACAATCGAACGCCGTCGCGAGGTTGATCCGCAGTTCGACCTCGCCCGGCAGATCGTAGAGCATTCGTGCGTAATCGTCGACCGATTCCAAGACCGACCGGCGAAGGTTGCTCTGGTTGTGCGCCTCCGAGGCCGAGAGGACATAGACGAGGAAGCGCGCGCCTGCCGCCACCGCCTCCCGCGCGCGGCGTGCCGTCGGCACCAGCACCTGCGGCCGCAGCCCGGGCAGCGCGACGGCGGCCTCGATCAATTCGGCGGTGTCGCGCAGCTGCGGGATCGCGGTGGGGCTGACGAAGGAGCCGATCTCGATGCGCCGCAGGCCCGTGGCGGCGAGCCGGCGCAAGAACTCGATCTTCACCGCGGTTGGGATCCACGGCTTGATCGGCTGGAAGCCGTCGCGCGGCGCGACCTCGACGATCTCGACAACGTTGGACATCAGCAGATTCCTTCCTGGCGGAGCATGGCGACGTCGGCGATGGAGAGCCCCAGCAGGCCCTGGAACACCTCATTGGTGTGGGCGCCCACCGGCGGTCCCGCCCAGCGGATCGCGCCGGGATCATCGGGCAGCATCGGCACGATGCCGGGATGCAGCATCGGGCCAAGCTGCGCGTCCTCGACCTCCCGCACCATGCCGCGGTGGCGGAACTGCGGGTCGGCCGCGCAATCCGCGACGGTGTAGGCGCGCGTCGCCGGCACGTCGGCCGCTTCCAGCAGCCGCTCCAGCTCGGCGGTCTCGTATCGGGCGGTCCAGGCGCCGATCTCGGCATCCAGCGCCGCGCTGTTCGCGACACGCGCCTGGTTGCCGATGAAGCGCGGGTCCTCGGCGAGTTCCGGCCGGCCCATCAGCACCGCGAGCTTGCGGAACAGCGGATCGGAATTCGCGGCGATGAGCACCCAGACGCCGTCCTTCGCGCGGTAGGCATTCGTGGGCGCCGCCGTGGCGATGCCGCCGCCGGTGGGCTGCCGCACGGTCCCGAGCGCGCCGTATTCCGGCAGGGCCCCTTCCAGCAGGCTGAAGATCGACTCCGTCAGCGCGACGTCGAGGCTGCGGCCCCGCCCGTCGCCGCCGCGCGCCGCGTCGCGCCGCCACAGCGCGGCCATGATGCCGAAGGCGGCATAGATGCCGGCCACGCTGGCGCCGATGCTCACGCCCACACGCACCGGCGGCAGGCCCGTCGTGCCGGGCGGGTGGTTGGTCAGGTGGCGCAGACCGCCCACCGCCTCGCCAATCACGCCGAAGGCGGCGCGGTCACGCTGCGGCCCGTCCTGGCCGTAGCCCGAGATGCGCGCAATCACGAGGTCCGGCCGGGCCTGCCGCAGCGCCGTCTCGGACAGGCCGAGCCGATCAAGCTGGCCGGGGCGGAAATTCTCGACCAGCACGTCGCACTGCGCGACAAGGCCCAGCGCGATATCACGCGCCCGCGGCTTCTTCAGGTCGAGCGTGACGCAGCGCTTGTTGCGGCCATGCACGGACCACCAGGCCGACTGGCCCTTCAGCCGCGCCCCCCATTGGCGGACGGGATCGCCGGCGCCGGGCGGCTCCACCTTGATGACGTCGGCGCCGAGGTCGCCCAGCAGCCGCGTGCAGAAGGGCGCGGCGACGAAATGGCCCAGTTCCAGCACGCGCAGCCCGGCGAGCGGCCCCGAAGACTCATCCATAGGTCGAGATCTCCACCAGGTTCCCGTCGGGATCGCGGAGATAGAGGGAGGTGATCGGCCCCGTCGCGCCGGTGCGCGGCACGGGGCCGAGTTCGATCGCGAAGCCCTCGCGCTTCAGATGCGCCTCGACCTCCGGGAGCGGGACGGCGGCGATCAGGCAGATATCCGCGCTGCCGGCCGCGGGATGCGCCGCGCGCGGCAGGATCGGCGCCTCGCTCGCGACATGGACGTTGATCTTCTGCCGCCCGAAGGAGAGCGCCAGCCTTCCGCCGCCGAAGCGCTCTTCCTTCATGCCGAGCCCGCGGACGTAGAAATCGACGGTCTGCGCGGCATCGGCAACGGTCAGCACGAGATGGTCGAGGCGGTCGATCACGGCTGCGTTCATTCCACCGGTATGTTCATCACGCGCACGACGTCGGCCCATTCGACCAACTCGCGCTCGACGCGCGCCTGCAGCTCGGCCGGGGTCATCCGCCGGATCGCAGCCCCTTGCGATTCGGCCCGCCCGCGATAGGCGGGTGCGGCGATGATTGCGTCGACCGCCGCGGCGAGGCGGGCGATCAGCGGCTCCGGCGTACCGGCCGGCGCGAAGAAGCCGAACCAGGCCTCCGCGCTCAGCCCGGGCAGCCCGGCCTCGGCCGCGGTGGGCACGTTGGGCAGCGCGGGGTGGCGCTCCTGCGCGGACAGGAACAGGGCCCGCAGCTGGCCGTTCTGGATGAAGGGCAGCGCCGGCGGCGGCGTGGTCAGGAAGATCTCCACGCGGCCCGCCAGCAGGTCCTGCATCGCCGGGCCGGCGCCGCGATAGGGCACGTGCTCCAGCTGGATGCCGGTCAGGCGCTTCAGCTGCTCCGTGCCGAGATGCTGCACCGAGCCGTTGCCCGAGGAGGCGTAGTTCAGCTTGCCAGGGTTGGCCTTGGCATAGTCGACGAGCTCCGCGAGCGTGCGCGCGGGCACCGAGGGATGCAGCAGCAGCACCTGCGGCACGTCCATGAGCAGCCCGATGGGGACCACGTCGGTGCGGGGATTCCAGCCGAGATTGCGCACCACCGCCGGTGAGCCGACGTGGAAGCCGGAATACTGCACCAGCAGGGTGTGGCCGTCGGGCCTGGCGCGCGCCACGGCCTGGGCGCCGATCACGCCGTTCGCGCCAGCGCGGTTTTCGACGAGAACCGGCACGCCGAGCTGCTGGCTGAGCGGCTCCGCCAGCAGGCGCGCGGCGAAATCCGTGGTGCCGCCGGGCGCGCTGGGCACGACGAGGGTGACGGCGCGCCCCGGCGCGAAATCCTGTGCGCGGGCTGGCAGGGCGGCCGCCGAGGCGAGGGCGGCCAATACCGCGCGACGCCCGAGACGACCCGGTTGTCGCGAGGCCGCCGGGGCCGAAAGGCTGGATCGGTCCAACCCAGATGTAAGGCGATGCGGCACGGTTGGCCTCCGCTTGCTTTGCTGTTCTGGACGTTGCCGCGGCGGCCTTCTGGCCCTCGCGATGGGCGCACCCTGCCGACGGGCACCGCACCGCGCCAGTCGTCATTCGGCACTGCAGGCGTCGCGGATCGGCAAGCCGCCCGCCCGCTACCGCGCGGTGAGGTGCTCCACGAGCAGCCGCGCCGCGGCGGAAAGCCCCTCGGCCTGGCGCAGGCAGAGCGCGAGCGGGCGCACCGCCCAGGGCTCGGCCAGCGGGCGCGTGGCGAAGGCGCCGCCGGCGGGCATCGCGGCGGCCGGCAGGATCGACAGGCCGAGCCCGGCCCCCACCAGGCGCCGCACGCCGTCGAAGCTCGCGACCAGAACGCGTTCGCGCAGATGGCCTCCGATACGCGCGGCCTCGGACCGATAGAGCCGTTGCAGGGCGCTCGGGTCCTGCAGTCCGACGAAGGGCTCCTCCAACAGGTCGGCCAGGCGCAGCCTCTCCTGCGAGGCCAGGCGATGACCCTCGGGCAGCAGGACCACGAGCGGATCCTCGCGCCAGGGCAGCACCGTAAGCCCATCGGGCAGTGGGACCGTCCCGGAGAAGATGCCCAGTTCCGCCACGCCGGTCTGCACGGCGTGCAGGATCTCCACGCTGGTCCGTTCCTCCAGCGAGATTCGCAGGCCCGGATGCTCCTGCAGGAAGGAGGACAGCAGGCCAGGCAGCGGCCCGCTGATGGCCGAGATGTTCGCGTGCAGCACCACGCTGCCGCGCGCGCCGCCGGCATGCGCATAGAGTTCGGACGCGATCCGTTCGAGCAGGCCGAAGAGGTCGCCGAGCCGGTCAAGCAGCATCTGACCTGCGGCCGTCGGCTCCACCCCGCGGTCATGGCGGCGGAGCAGCTGGACCCCAGCGCGTCCCTCCAGCTCCGCGATGCGACGGCTGACCGCGGATTGCGCGATGTGTTCCCGCTCCGCGGCGCGGGCGAGGCTGCGTTCCTCCGCAGCCGCCGCGAAGATGCGCAGCGTCACGAGGTCCAGCCCCAAAGCGGCCCAGTTCGGGCGATTGCGTCCCCTCACGGCGTCTCCTCTCGTGGGCAGAGTGCCGCGCTATTGACCCGGCGTCACGACGCGTTGGTGGCGGCTATCGGAAGGCATCGTATCCCCATGGATCTGCGGTGAGGGCGCTCGATGATGTTCGCACCCAGGATGCACCCGGCATCCATCACCCCTGCTCCTCCAGCAACCGATACCCAACGCCGGGTTCGGTCCTGAGCAGGCCTGCCGCCGTGCCCAGCTTGGCGCGCAATTGCCCGACATAGACCCTGAGATACTGGCTGTCCTCAGCATGCGCTGGGCCCCAGACCTCGGTCAGCAGGCGCCGCTGCGTGACCACTTTCCCCAGATCACGGGCAAGCGCCGCCAGCAGGTCCCACTCGCGCGGCGTGAGCGAAAGCTCCACACCCGCCACCCGGGCCAGACGCCGCTCCAGATCGACCTCAAGCGGTCCTGTCGTGACCACGGGGACGGGCGCCTCCAACAGCAGCGCACGGCGGGTCGCCGCCCGCAGCCGGGCCAGCAGTTCAGCGATCCCGAAGGGCTTCTCCACATAGTCATCCAGCGCTGCGACTTTCTCTGCCTCCCGGTCGCGTGCGCTTATGATGATGACCGGTACGCTGCTGAAGGCCCGCAGCCGCGCCAGCGCCTCCTTGCCGTCCGTGTCCGGCAGGCCGAGATCGAGAAGCACGCAGGCCGGGCCGCGCGCCGCGGCGAGGCGCAGGCCCTCGCGTGCTGTTTCCGCGCGGAGCGCCACATACCCGGCTGCCTCCAGCGCGGGCCCCAGGAAGCGGTGAAGCTGCGGTTCATCATCGATCACCAGGACCGACGGTCGCGCAGCCGTCATGCCGGAAAGCGCAGCGATATGCGCGTCCCCCGCCCCGCCGTGATCGGGCTATCCGCCGCGATGCGGCCGCCCATCGCGCCGACCAGGCCACGGCAGATCGACAGCCCGAGGCCCGAGCCCGCTGCAATGCTGTCGGTGCGCGCGGCACGAAAGAATGCGTCGAAGATACGCGGCAGGTCCTCGGCCGGGATGCCGGGACCGTCATCCTCCACCACCAACAGCATGTCCGTCCCCTCACGACGCGCCGCGACGCGCACGGCGCCATTCGGCCGTGAGTATTTCAACGCGTTGTCCAACACATTCTCCAGCACCCGGTCGAGCAGCGCAGGATCGAGAAGCGGGCGCTGCAGCCCTGTTGGCAAGTCACGCAGGATGCGCCGGCCTGGATGCGCCTGCTCCGCGTGGGAGGCTGCCTCTTCCAGCGCCTGCACCACATCCACCGGTTCGCGCCGCGGCACAACCTGCCCAGCCTCCAGCCGCACAATGTCCAGGATGGCAGACATCCAGCGCGCGAGGCGCGTTGCCTCTTCCTCGATGCTGGCCAACAGATCGGCGCGGGTCGCCTCCGAGAGCGCCTCGCCTGCGGTGCGCAGCGTTTCCGCCGCGCCGCGGATGGTGGTGAGCGGCGTGCGCAGATCATGCCCGAGGCTGGTCAGCAGCGCGGTGCGCAAGGCCTCCGTCTGGCCGCGCGCCCGGGCATTGGCGGCGATATCCGCCAGCCGCGCGCGTTCCAGCGCCACCGCCGCCTGGTCGAGCAGCGCCTCGATGGCGCGATCGGCTTCCGGATCTGGAGCCTCCGCCTCAGGGCGCATTCCGAGGAGGCCGAGAGCCACCGCCTCACCGTCGCGCACCGCGGTCAGCGGCAGGAAGCGCCAGGCGCTGGTCGGCAGCGTCGCAGTGCCGCGGCCGGCGGGGCGGCCATTGGCCAGGGCCCAGCGCGCGGCGGCCATGGCGCCATCATCGGGCGTTGCGTCAGCGGGGCTCGCGGCGCGCAGCACGGGTTCCGCCCGCAGCACCGCGTCCCGCGTGAACTGTCCAGGAAGCGTTGCCGCCAGCGCCTCCTCCAGGGGCAGCAGCAGGCAGGCGGGACCACCGATGATGCGCGCGGCCTCCTCGACCACCGCCATCTGCAGCTCCGCCATCGAAGCCTGGGCGTTCAGCCGACGCGAC
>JAIXVH010000022.1 GCA_027483125.1 Acetobacteraceae bacterium
CCTATCGCGGCGGCGGGCCTGCCATCGCCGACCTGATCGCGCGCAACACCGATGCGCTGGTGATCACGCTGCCCGCCATCACCGAGCAGGTGCGCCAGGGCGCCATCCTGCCGCTGGCGGTCAGCACCGCCGAACGAGACCCCGCCCTGCCGGAGGTGCCGAGCCTGTCCGAAACCGTCGCGCCCGGCTTCGACATCGATTCCTGGCAGGGGCTGCTCGCCCCCGCCCGCACGCCGCCCGCCGTGGTCGCCGCGCTGCACCAGCACCTGGCCGCGAGCCCGGCCGATCCTGCCGTGGCAGATCGCCTGCGGGGCTTGGGCTTCGCCATCACCGCACTGCCGCCGGAGGCCTTCCGCCGCCGCGCGGAGGCCTCCGCGGCGCTCTTCGCGCCTGTCATCCGCAGCATCACCGGGAGCTGAGCCATGCCCTATCGACGCAGCCTCCTGGCCTTGCCGTTCCTCGCTGTACCGGCGCGGGCGGCCTTCACGCGCAGCATCCGCGTCATCGTGCCGTTTCCGCCCGGCGGCGGGGTGGATGTCTTCGCCCGCCCCCTGGCGCCCGGCCTCGCCGCCGCTCTGGGCCAGCAGGTGGTGGTGGAGAATATCGGCGGCGCCTCCTCGCGCCTGGGCACCCAGGCGGTGCTGCGCGCCGCACCGGATGGGCACACGCTGCTGGTGACCAATGACACATTGGCGGCGATCGAGGCGCTGCCGGTCGCCGGCGCCGGCCCCTTCCTGCCGGGCCTCGCGCCCGTGCTGCTGGGTGTGGCCTCGCCGCAGCTGCTGGTGACGCATCCGCGCTCGGGCATCACCGATGCTGCGGGCTATGCCGCGCGGCTGCGGGCGCGGCAGGCGTTGAATGTGGGCGTGCCGGGCCTTGGCTCCTCGCAGCATTTCGCCTCGGAATTGCTGGCCCAGGCGCTGGGCGGGCGGCCGGAGCACGTGCCCTATCGCGGCGGCGGGCCGTTGCTGACTGATCTGTTGGCCGGCGTGGTGGATGCCGGTGTCGTCACGCTCGGTGCCGGCATCGAGCAGGTGCGCGACGGCCGGCTGGTCGGCCTGGGCGTGACCGGGGCCGGGCGCAGCCCCGCGGCACCCGAGATTCCCGCCTTCGCCGAGCATGCCGCGCCCGGCTTCCGCATCGAGACCTGGATGGGCCTGCTGGCCCCGCGCGAAACACCGCCGGCCTTGCTGGCCGCGCTGCACCAGGCGGGGCTCGCGGCGTTGCAGACACCCACGGCCACCCAGCGCCTGGCCGCGCTGGGCTTCGAAACGCGCGGCGAAGGCCCCGAGACCTTCGGCGCCCTGCTGCGCGACACCGCCGGGCGCTTCGGTGCCATCGCGCGGCAGCTCGGCCTGTGGGGCGGGGATGCGTGATGGCCCAGGACATCCCCGTGCTCGACGAGCTGCGCGCCGCCCCCACCTCGGATGGGCAGGGCGTGGTGGTTGAGATCAGCGCGCTGGATGGGCGCCACCTGGCCTTCGGCATGCATCGCATCGCCGTCGGCGCGGTCGCGGCCAGCCTGCTGGATGCGCTCGCGCGCGCACCAGCGCCGGAACTGAGCGCGCCGCCGGTGCGGGTACCGGTCGATGCCGCCGGCATCATGCTGTCCGAACATGGTGAGACGCTGCTGGTGCTGGAAACCGGCGGCGCCGCGCTGGCCTATGCCCTGTCGCCGGCGGTGCTCGCGCAGCTGTGCGCGGCCATCGCCGCCGCTTCTTCCTTGCCCCCCGGCGGCTCGGCCCGCCATCCTACCAACAGGAGACATGACGCATGATCCGCCAGCCTCTCCCCCGTCGCGGCCTGCTGGCCGGCGGCGCCGCGCTGCTGCCCGCGGCTGCTCACGCACAGGGCGCGCAGACGCTGCTCAATGTCAGCTATGACCCGACGCGCGAACTCTATCGCGAGTTCAACACGGCCTTCGCCGCGCTCTGGGCGGCGCGGGGGGTGCCGCGGCCCACGCTCAACACCTCGCATGGCGGTTCGGGCCGCCAGGCGCGCAGCGTGATCGACGGGCTGGCCGCCGATGTGCTGACCCTCGCCCTGGCCTATGACATCGACGAGGTGGCAGAGCGCGGCCTGCTGGCGCGAGACTGGCAGCGCCGGCTGCCCGATAACAGCAGCCCCAATACCAGCACCATCGTGCTGCTGGTCCGTCGCGGCAACCCGCGGCGCATCCGCGACTGGGGCGACCTGCTCGCCCCCGGTGTCTCGATCATCACGCCAAATCCCAAGACTTCGGGGGGCGCGCGATGGAACTATCTCGCGCTCTGGGCCTGGGCGCTGCGCCAGCCGGGCGGCAATGCGGCGCGGGCCGAACAGGCGGTGGCGCAGCTCTACCGCCAGGTGCCGGTGCTGGATACCGGCGCGCGCGGTTCGCTGACCACCTTCGTGCAGCGCAACCAGGGCGATGTCTTCCTCTCCTGGGAGAACGAGGCGCATCTGGCGCTGCAGGAATTCCCCCAGTCCGGGCTGGAGATCATCTACCCGAGCCTGTCCATCCTGGCCGAGCCGCCGGTGGCGGTGGTGGACGCCAATGTGGACCGGCGCGGCACGCGTGCGCTGGCGCAGGCCTATCTGGAACATCTCTATTCGCCGCAGGGCCAGGCGCTGGTCGCTCGCCATCACTATCGCCCACGCAATGCCGAGATCCTGGCCGCCAATGCCGCGCGTTTCCCGCGGCTGGAACTGGTGACCGTGGATGAGGTCTTCGGCGGCTGGCAGCAGGCGCAGCGCACGCATTTCAACGATGGCGGCGTGTTCGACCGCATCTACCGGCCGGGCCGCTGATGGCAGGCCGCGCGCTGCCCGGCTTCGGCCTGTCGATCGGCGTCACGCTGGCCTGGCTTGGCCTGATCGTGCTGATCCCGCTGGCGGCGCTGGCGCTCAAGCCATGGGAGCTGGGTGCGGCCGGCATCTGGGCGGTGCTGACGCAGGAGCGTGTGGCGGCGGCTTTGCGGCTGTCCTTCGGTGCGGCGCTGCTGGCCGCACTCGCCAGCCTGCCGGTGGGGCTGCTGCTGGCCTGGGTGATCACGCGCTACCGCTTCGCCGGCCGCAAGCTTCTCGATGCGCTGGTCGACCTGCCCTTCGCGCTGCCGACGGCGGTGGCGGGGCTGGCGCTGACCGCGCTGTTCGCGACCAATGGCTGGTTCGGAGAGCCATTGGCCGCCTGGTTCGGCTGGCGCATCGCCTATACGCCGGCCGGTGTCGCGGTGGCGCTGTTCTTCGTGGCGCTGCCCTTCGTGGTGCGCACGGTCGAGCCGGTGCTGCGCGACCTGGCCGCCGATGCCGAGGAAGCCGCGGCCACCCTGGGCGCCACCCGGGCGCAGACCGTTCTGCGCGTCATCCTGCCGGCGCTGGCCCCGGCGCTGCTGACCGGCTTCGGCCTGGGCTTCGCGCGCGCCGTCGGCGAATACGGCAGCGTCATCTTCATCGCCGGCAACATGCCCATGGTCAGCGAGATCGCGCCGCTGCTGATCGTGGTGCAGCTGGAGCAGTTCAACTACGCGGCCGCGGCGGCGATCGGGCTGGCGATGCTGCTGCTCTCCTTCGCGCTGCTGCTGGCGCTGGCGGGGCTGCGGCTGGCCTTGCGCAGGAATGCGGCATGAGGCGCCCGACCGAGGACGCGCCCTGGCTGCGTGCGCTGCTGATCGGGCTGGCGGTGCTGGTGGCGGTGCTGGTCTTCCTGGCGCCGCTGGCCATCGTGTTTGTCGAGGCGCTGCGCCGCGGCGTGCAGCCGGCGCTGGCGGCGCTGGCCGATCCGGATGCGATGGCCGCGGTGCGGCTGACGCTGCTGGTCGCGGCCATCTCGGTGCCGGTCAATGCGGTGGGCGGCGTGGCGGCCGCCTGGGCGGTGGCCAAGCATGACTTCCCGGGCAAGCGGCTGCTGGTGGTGCTGATCGAGCTGCCCTTCTCGGTCTCCCCGGTCATCTCCGGGCTGGTCTATGTGCTGCTGTTCGGCGCGCAGGGCTATCTCGGGCCATGGCTGCGTGAGCACGACATCCAGATCATCTTCGCGCTGCCGGGCCTGGTGCTGGCCACTGTCTTCGTCACCTTCCCCTTCGTCGCGCGCACGCTGATCCCGCTGATGCAGGAGCAGGGGCGGGAGGAGGAGGAGGCCGCCGCCACGCTCGGCGCCGGCGGCCTTGTCACGCTGTGGCGCGTGACGCTGCCCAATGTGAAATGGGCGCTGCTGGCCGGCGTGTTGCTGTGCAATGCGCGCGCCATGGGCGAATTCGGTGCCGTCTCCGTCGTGTCGGGCCATGTCCGGGGGCAGACCAACACCATGCCGCTGCATGTCGAGATCCTCTACAACGAATACATGTTCGTCGGCGCCTTTGCGGTGGCCGCGCTGCTGGCGCTGCTGGGGCTGCTGACGCTGGGCGCCAAGGCGCTGTTGGAATGGCTGACCGCGCGGCCGTTGCGGGGTGTGGCATGAGCGTGGAAGTGCTGGGCGTAACGCGCCGCTTCGGCGCCGTGGCTGCGCTGGATGATGTGACGCTCACCCTGAGCCAGGGCGAATTCGCCGCGATCCTGGGCCCTTCGGGCTCCGGCAAGACGACGCTGCTGCGCGTGCTGGCGGGGCTGGATTTCGCCGATGAAGGCGCCTTGCGGATCGGCGGGCGCGATGTTGCGCGGCTGCCGGCGCGCGAACGCGGCGTGGGCGTGGTGTTCCAGCACTACGCGCTGTTCCGGCACATGACGGTGTTCGAGAATGTGGCCTTCGGGCTGCGCGTGCGCCCGCGCCGGCTGCGCCCCGCCGCTGCCGAGATCGAGCGGCGCGTGCGCGAATTGCTGGAACTGGTGCAGATTCCAGAACTGGCGGGGCGCTATCCGGATCAGATCTCCGGCGGGCAGCGGCAGCGTGTGGCGCTGGCCCGGGCATTGGCGATCGAGCCGCGGCTGCTGCTGCTGGACGAACCCTTCGGCGCGCTGGATGCGCGCGTGCGGAAGGAGGTGCGGCGCTGGGTGCGCGCGCTGCATGATCGCCTGGGCATCACCTCCATCCTGGTCACGCATGACCAGGAGGAGGCGCTGGAAATGGCCGACCGTGTCGCGGTGATGCAGGCCGGGCGCATCGTGCAGTGGGATGCGCCGCAGGCTCTGCTGGACGCGCCGGCAACGCCCTTCGTGGCGGGCTTCCTGGGTGATGCGAACCGGCTGGCCGCCGAGATTCGCGATGGCCGGTTGCTGCTGGGGCCGCTTGGTGATGTGGGTGCCATCGCGCTGCCGGATGGGTCGGCGCAGGCCTTCATCCGCCCCGGGCAGCTGCGGCTGGTTGCGGCATCCGGGCCGGCGCCGCGCGGGGTGTTGCTGCGCCTGCGGCCCGGTGCGGATGATGCGCGGCTGGGCCTGGCGCAATGCGGTGAATGGCTGCTGGAGGGGGCGGCGGAACCTGGCCTCGAGCCAGGTCGGGCCTGCCATGCGGTGGTGGTCGCGGCGCAGGTGTTCGCGGGTGATGGCGCTGTCGCGCGGTATGGCCGCGGCGGTGAGGGATGGGTGTGACGGTGGCTGGTGACCTGCTGCGCGCAGATCAGCACATCAAGAAGGTTGCTGGTCCCGGCATCATCTTTCGCCGAACAGCAGAACATCGCAGGTACAGCAGGCCCTGCCGCCGGCTCCACCTGCAGTTCCCAGTCGCGTGCAATGTGGCGTGCGGCGACATCGCCGGCAGGACCAGCAGGGACCGCGCCGCCTTCAGCCGCAGGCGACCGCGCCGCGCCCCGTCATCGCCGCAAGATCCTCGGCGCCGGCCCCGACCTCGCGCAGGATCTCCTGCGAGTGTTCGCCGCAGCGCGGCGCCAGACGGCGCAAGGCGCCCGGCGTGCCGGCCAGGCGCGGCGTCACGGCATGCATCACCGTGCCGCTCTGTGCCTCCCGCACATAGACACCGCGGGCCGCGACATGCGCGTCCTGCAGCAGCGAGGTGGCGTCATGGATCGGCCCCACGGTGACGCCAAGGCGGCGGAACAGCGCCAGTGCCGCCTCGCGATCCATGGTTCCGATGAAGTCGCGCAGCATGGCCTCGACCTGATCGTCATGCGCCAGCCGCGCTGCGTTGGTCGCGAAGCGCGGATCCTCGATCAGCTCGGGGCGGCCGATCGCCTCGAAGACGCGGCGCGCCATGGTGTCGGTCGAGCCTGACAGCGATACCCAACCGCCATCGGCGCAGCGATAGGCGCCGCGGGGCGAGGCGATCTTCAGCGTTTCCGCAGGCTTGCCGGTCGCCGCGACATTGGTCACGTCCGGTCCCATGATGGCCAGCATCGGCTCAAGCAGCGACAGGTCGATCTCCTGGCCGCGGCCGCCGCGCACCTCCACCTCGCGCAGCGCGGCCATCACGGCGAAAGCGCCGGTCAGGCCGGTGACCATGTCGGCCAGCGCCATGTTCGGCAGGCCCGGCATGCCATCGGCGTGGCGGTGCTTGTCGGCGAAGCCGCAGAACCCCTCGATCAGGCTGCCGAAGCCCGGCAGGTCGCGGTAGGGGCCGGTCTGGCCCCAGCCGGAGAGGCGAACGATCACCAGCCCCGGCGTCGCTTCATGCAGCGCCGCCGGTGCCAGGCCCATCGCCTCCAGCGTGCCGGGCCGAAAGCTCTCGATCAGCACCTGCGCGGTGCCGATCAGGCGGCGCAGCCAGCCCATCGCCTCGGCATCGCGCAGGTCCAGCGCCAGGCTGCGCTTGTTGCGGCCATAGACGCGCCACCAGCCGTCGAAGCCCGCCGCATGGTCGGGATGCGCCTCCCGCCAGGCGCGCAGCGTGTCGCCGGAGGCGGCCTCCACCTTGATCACATCGGCGCCGAAATCGGCGAGCTGCAGCGACAGCATGTTGCCGGCGACCAGGCGCGAGAGGTCCACCACACGGATGCCGGTGAGCGGCCCTCGCGCCGCAGGGTTTGGGCGGATGGTCGGGAGGGTGGCGGTCATGGGTGGTTCATTCCACCCGCAGGTCCAGCTCGCGCACCAGCTGGCGCCAGAACGGCGCCTCATCGCGCAGTCGCTGCCCGAAGGCCTCGCGCGGTTCGCGCATGATGCCGGTCTGTGACGCAGCGAAGCGGGCGATCAGCTCGGCATTCTGCAACGCCTGGTCCACGGCGGCGTTGAGCACCGCCAGCGTCTCGGGCCTTGTGCCGCGGGCCGCGAACAGGCCGCCCAGCACCGCGATCGGCGGGCCGGGCAGCCCGGCTTCGGTGAGTGTCGGAACATCTGTCAGTGCGGCCTCGCGCTCCGTCCCGGTCACGGCCAGCGCGCGCAAGCGGCCGCCGGCGATATGCGGCGTGGCGGCGGTCAGGCTGTCGGTCGCGAAGAGAACCTGTCCGGCCATCAGGTCAGTCAGCGCCGCGCCGCTGCCGCGATAAGGGATGTGGTTGGCCTGCACGCCGGCGCGGCGCAGCACCACCTCGCTCGCCAGATGCGTCAGCGTGCCGACACCGGCGGAGGCATAGGCCGACGGCGTCCTGCGCAGCAGGGCCACCAGATCGCCGATGCTGCGTGGCGCCGTGGGCGCATTGGCCACCAGCACGACGAAGGCCGAGCGCAGCACGGGCGCGACGGCCGCGAAATCATCCAGCCCGTATTGCGCCGCGGGGTTCATCACCGGCTGGATCAGCAGCGCCGCGGTGGAGCTGAACAGCAGGCTGTAGCCATCCGCCGCCCCGCGCGCGATCGCCTGGTGCGCCACGATCCCGCCGCCGGCAGTGCGGTTCTCCACCACCACCGGCTGGCGCAGGACAGCGGCCATGGCCGGCGCAAGCAGCCGCGCGCTGATATCGCTGCCCGAGCCTGGCCCCTGGGAGACCACCAGCGTGACCGGGCGCGTCGGGAAGGATTGCCCGCGGGCAGGCGCGGCGAGCGTGAGGATGGTGCCGCCCAGCATCATGCGGCGTCGCGTGACAAATGGCATGTTGGATTTCCTCCGCGGGCAGGCTACGAAGGATATCGGTGCTATGTCAAACATTGTTGCAACACAAAAAGGCCGAACGCAGAAAGACGGGGCGCAGAAAGACGGGGCGCAAAAAGACGGGACGCAAAAAGACCGGGCGCAAAAAGGCCGGGCGCAGAAGGCAAGGGCGCGAGCCACCGCGCAGGCGCTTCGCGAACACCGGCCCGAGGCGCTGATCACCTTTCGCGTGTCCGTGCTGTCGCAATTGCTGGCGCGGCTGGTGGACGCCTCGGTCGGGCAGGAGCTTGGGTTGTCGAGCCGGCAATGGCGGGTTCTGGTGATGCTGAACCGGCTCGGCCCATCAACCTCGGGCACGGTGGCGCGGATGGCGAGCCTCGACCACAGCCAGGTCAGCCGCGCATCCTTCGAGCTCGCCGGGAAGGGGCTGGTGGCGCAAGGCGGGGACGCGGCGGATCGGCGGCGCCAGGTGCTGTCCCTCACGCCGGCGGGCCTTGCCGTGCTGCGCGACGGGCTCGGCGGATCGCTGGAGCGCGAGCGACGTTTGCGCGCCTGTCTGGGCGATGAGGATCATGCTGCGCTCGGCCGTGCGCTGGCGGCGCTGACCGAAGAGGCGCGGATCATGCTGGACGAAAGGCGGGGTGCTGGATGACGCAGTTCCAGGAGATCGGCGATCTGCCGTTGCGCCTGGGCGGGGTGCTGCGCTCCGCGCGCCTTGCCTACATCACGCGCGGGCGGCTCGCGCCTGACGGGCGCAACGCGGTGCTGCTGACGCATGGCTATACCTCCTCGCACCATTTCATCGAGGGCGGCTCCGGCGCCTCGGAGGGAGGTTGGTCGGGCCTGGTCGGGCCAGGGCGCGCGATCGACACGGAGCGCTTCTTCGTCGTCAGTTCGAACATGCTGGGTTCGGCCTTCGGCTCGACCGCGCCGCGCAGCACGAACCCGGCGACGGGCCGGCCCTATGGCCCTGATTTCCCGGCCATCACGCTGACCGACATTGTCGCAGCCCAGCGCCGGCTGCTGGACGCGCTCGGGGTGCGCGGGCTGCATGCGGTGGTCGGGCCGTCCTATGGCGGTTTCCAGGCCTTCACCTGGGGCGTGGAGCATCCCGATTTCGCGCGCGGTCTGGTCGCCGCGGTCAGCGGGCTGACCGCGCCGGCCTCGCTTGATCCCACGCCCCTGGCCGCCCGGCTGGCCCGGGACCCGAACTGGAATGGCGGCCACTACTACGATCATCCTGGCGGCATGCTGGGAACCATGATGGCGGTGCGCGAGGAGACGCTGCGTCGCTACGGCCTGGATGAGGAACTGGCGCGGGAAATGCCCGACCCTGCCGCGCGCGATGCGGAGATCCGCAGGCGCGCCCGGGAATGGGCGGAGGCGGCCGATGCGCATTCGCTGCTCGTCCTCGGCCGGGCGCTGCGGCATTACGACCTGCGGGGCGAGCTCGGGCGTATCCGTGCCCGCGTGCTCTACGTGCTGTCGCGCACCGACCGGCTGTTCCCGCCATCCCTGGCGGCGGAGGTGATGCCGGCTTTCGCGGCGGCGGGGGTCGTGGCGGAGTATGCGGAAATCGACAGCGAGCATGGGCATCTGGCCAGCGGCACCGAGGCGGCGAAATGGGCTTCCGCGCTGGAGCGTTTCATCGAGGATATCGGCTGACTGGCCCGACGGGCGCCCGGCGAAGGGCCAGGCGCTGACGGTGCAGTCGGAGCCAACCGGGCAGCATTGGCGGGGCGGCAGGCAAGCGGCCTGGCTCGCCAACAGCGCAGGTGCTGTTCGCTGACATGCGACCAGGCTGTGTGTTGACCCAAGGCGGTGGTCTATGTCCGCGACGCACCATCTCCGCATCCCGCCGCGAACAAGAGGCCCGCTTTTTGCGCCGCCAGATTGGCCTGGAACTCGGCTGCCATGGGCACGTGAACTTGACTTGACGGGCGACCTCCCGATCGGCCGATCATGACATGCCGAATCATGGATGTCTCTGGCGGCATCCCCCCGGCCGGCTGACCGCCGCGGCCGTCATGGCGCGCCCCCTTCTCGTGCGCGCGATGACGGCCGTGTGTGCCAACCGCAACCCAAAACGGCGCGTGGTGACGATGGTCAATATCCTGCCCGGTACCCCCGGCCCCGACACGCTCGATGGCGACATCGAAGCGCCGGACGAGATTCGCGCCGGCGACGGGGCCGACCTCATCCGGGGGAATGGCGCGGGCCTGGGCGGGAACGACCGCCTGTTCGGCGAAGAAGGCGACGACACCCTCTTCACCGCGTTGAGCGGCTTCGGCTTCCTCGATGGCGGCGCTGGCGACGACAGCCTGGTGGCCGGCGCGTCGCGGATTGAAACCGCCATCGGTGGCGCCGGCAATGATACGCTGCTCGGCGATGCCGGCACCGACTACCTGGCCGGTGACGATATCGACTTCTTCGGCGCCCCCGGCAGCACCGTTGCGGGCAATGACGTGCTCGATGGCGGCGGCGGCCAGGACATCATCAGCGGCGGGCCGGGCGACGACATCCTCTCGCCGGGGCGGCCCGATCCCGTCTTCACCCTGCTGGACAGCCTGTATGGCGGCGCGGGCGATGATACCCTCGCGCTGCTGGGCCGCCCGCAAGATTACGGCTTCTCCAACCCGGTGGGCCCGGGCGTGGTCGTCTCGAATCCCGGCGTCGTCCCGGCCGGCGAGGTACGCGCCACGCTGGACAGCATCGAGTGGGTTTCCTTCGGGGTGACCCCCTTGCAGCTCGCCGCCGGCGTGGCGCCGCTGACGACCGTTGCCTATGCGGACCTGTTTTCCGGCTCCTCGGCCAATGGCAATGGCGGCCGCCCACACTGGTCGCTCAGCGACCGCCTCCCGGCGCTGCTGGGCAGCAACCTCATCCTGATCGACATCGCCACGCTGCTCGCCAACGATATCGACCCCGATGGCGGCACCCCCACGCTGCGCAACCTGCTGCCCTCGGGCGGGCCGGGCATCATCTTCTCGGTGCTGCTCGACCCGGTGGACATCACCAATGCGGGGTATGATCCGGCCCTGTATCCGCAAGGGTTGCTGGAGCTGACCCTTGCCACCCCGCTGGCCGCGCCGCTGCGCTTCACCTATCGCACCCTGGTCGAGGAGGATGGCGGCGCGGCCGATCTCGGCAGCATCGCCACCGTCATCGTCGAGCCGGTCTTGGCCACCAACGACGTGGTGCGCGGCACCTATGGGCGCGAGACCTTCATCCCCTACGCCACGCTGCTGGCCAATGACGGGCCGGGCGCGGTGTGGAACGGCATTTTCAGCAGCTTCATCCTGAACGGCACCATCACCGACGATCCGGGCCGCGGCGGCGTCGTGATCAACAGCCTCGACACCGTCCGTGCCACCGCCTCCTTCGAATACACGCTCGTCGGCGTGCCGGGCATCGCCTCCGTGTCGGTGGAACTCGACAATGGCGCGCCCGTCGCCGTGCCGCTGGCGCGCGTGGTGACGCCCGGCACCACCTTCACGATCACCTTCGCCGAGATCGCCCAGCATCCGGGCCATTTCGACCCGAACCTCGATGCGGTGGCGATGGGCCGCATCCTCGGCGGCACGGGCACCGGGGCGAGCTTCACGGTCACCGCGACGGGCGTGGAGGTGACCTTCGATGCGGCCTATTCGGGCGGCTTCGCGCTTGGCTACACGCTGGTCGACCAGTCCCTGGGTGCGGAGAGCGCAGCCAGCACCATCAGCTTCCTGACCGCCGCCCCGCCGGCGCCGGTTGCCGTCACCGACACGCTGATCTGGGGCATCGGCGACGGGCGGTCGCTCTTTGATGGCAGCCCTCCGGGCTACGGCATCGTCTGGTCGCGCGAATTGCTGGCGAACGACATCGCCATGCCCGGCACCGTCCGGATCTGGAACAACCCCTTCGACCCCACGCCGCAGGACAACAGCCAGCTGCTCCGCACGATCGAGCCCGGGATTCCCGGCCTGCTCGGCGTGACGGACCCGACCGACAACGGCTTCGGCTACGAGTTCCGCCCGGACTTCCTCGGCACCGACAGCTTCATCTACACCATCATCGATCCGCTCGGCCGCACGGCGCAGGGCACGCTCAACATCAATGTCAGCGTCCCGCAGCCGGTGCTGCGCGACAACGTCGTCTTCGTGCCCGCAGGCGCGACCAGCATCACCCTGACCGCCGCCCAGATCCTGGGCAATGACAGCTTCACCGGCGCGGGCGCCATCGCCGAGGTGGTGGGCGTGGGTGTGGGCGGCATCCAGGACAGTGGCGTCGATATCGGCGGCGGCCGCACCCGCATCGACGGCTTCACCGTCAACTTCCAGCCGCCCGGCCTGTCCCCGGGCCAGCCGCTGTCGGCCTTCACGCTCAACATCCTGACCTTCGACACCGCGGCCGATGCCGGCAGCGCCAATGGCTCGCAGCAGGTCACCTTCGTGCGCGAGACCGCGCCCACGCCCCCCACCTTCAGCCTGCGCAGCACGGCCACCTCCGTCATCGAGGGCACCGGCACCGAGATCGGCGTCTTCTACACGATCGAGCGCACCGGCCCGCTCGACGCCGCGCAGCTGCGCGTGCTGACCGGCCCCGCACCCACCGGCACTTCGGCGCAGGCGGCCGACCTGGTCGGCGGCTTCGGCAGCGGCTTCGTGGTGGACTTCGCGGCGGGCGTGTCCTCGGTCGAGGTCCGCCGCCGCATCATCCCCGACGCGATCGACGAACCGAACGAGGATTTCGTCATCACGCTCGATGCCATCCTGAGTGGCCCGCCCGGCGCGGTGATCGACCCCGCCGCCAGCACCATCCGCGTCACCATCCTCGATGACGACCTCGAGCAGGTCTACGTCGCCGGATCCCTGCCAAGCGTCGTGGAGGGCGACGGCAACAATATCGGCTTCCTTCTCCGGCGCGACCTGACGGCGGTGGGGAGCATCACCGTCACCTACGTGATCGAGGGCGGCACCGCGCAATCGGCCGATGTGGTGGGCGGCTTCACCACCGGCTCCGTCACCTTCGCCGCCGGCGAATCCGAGAAGACTGTGGTGGTCGGCGTCGTCGACGACACGCTTGCTGAAGGCCCCGAGACCGTCCAGCTGCGCCTGACTGGCGCGACCGGCGCCGTGCTGTCCGGCACCCTGCCGCTCAGCGCCAGCACCGCCATTATCGACAACGACGCAGCGCAATCCATCAATGGTAGCGACGGCGACGACATCCTTCGCGGCACGCCTGCCGCCGACGCCATGTTCGGCGGCGCCGGCAACGACCAGTACATCATCAACAACGCCAATGATGGCGTGACGGAACCAGGCGATGCCGGCACCGACACCGCCTGGGTCGAGATCAATGACTGGACCATGCCCGCCAACCTGGAAATCCTGCGCCTCTACGGCGCGGGCACGCGGGCCAGTGGCAGCACCGGCAACGACATCATGGTGGCCAACCAGGGCGCGGCCAGTTCGCTGGCCGGCGGCGGCGGCGATGACGAAATCTGGGGTAGCGCCCTCGCGAATACGCTGAGCGGCGGCGAGGGCGACGACATCATCCGCGGCCAGGACGGCCCGGCGGTGATGATCGGCGGTGTCGGCAATGACCAGTTCGTCGTGGGCGATGTCGGCGCCAGCATCCTCGAACTGCCGAATGAAGGCATCGACACCGCCTGGGTCGCAGTCAACAACTGGACCAACTTCGCGAATGTCGAGATCGTGCGCATGGCAGCCCCCGGCGTGGTGCGGCTGACCGGTGCGGACACCGCCGAGGACCTGGTCGCGAACCAGGCCGAGGCCAGCCGCATCGACGCCCGCGGTGGCAATGACGTGCTCTGGGGCAGCGGCTTCGCCGACACGCTGAATGGTGAGGCGGGCGATGACATCATGCGCGGCCAGGGCGGCGCGGATGTGATGGCTGGCGGTGAGGGCAACGACCAGTATGTGGTCTCTGACAGCGCCGCCACCGTGACCGAAGGCG
>JAIXVH010000181.1 GCA_027483125.1 Acetobacteraceae bacterium
ATCCACGGCCGAACGCGGGCGCGACCGCGCGGCGACCGTGCAGGCGCTGGTCGCATTGCGCGAGCGTATGCCGCCGGGTGTGGAACTGCGCGTGCTTCCCGACCATCGGGTGGTGCTTCGCCGCCAGGCCAGGCGGCCCGATGGCGCGATCCAGCTGGTGACGGAAATGACGCGCTTCGCGCTCGCCATGGACCCCGCGCTGGATGAACTGGTGGCCGCCGGCGCGTGACCGGCGTCGCCATGAGGCAGATGCCAAGGCGCCCCGGTCGGCCGCAGGAGCGGTTAACGCAAATTTAGTAAACACCCCTGCAAAAGAGACACTGAACATCGCGAGGCGTGGAATTGATGTCCCTGATGAACTCCATGGGCCTGCGTGGCCGCATCGTTCTTCTTGCCCTGGCGCCTGCCATGGCCGTCGCCGTGATGTCCGTCCTGACCAGCGGCTTTTCCATTCAGCAATTGCGCGATGAGAGACTGCAGTCCTATTTGAACTCGGCAGCACACCGCACGGAAGCCATCATCAACGAAGGCACCGTGCGTATGGAGAGCTTTGCCACTGAGCTCTCGCAGCGGCCACCGATCATTGCAGCCCTCGTGAGCGGAGATGCTGCCCGGTTGCGCGAAACTGCTCCGAACCTGTTCAACCAGTTGCGACAGAGCGATTCGCGCGTGGCGGTGTTTGAGATGACCGACGCCCAAGGACGCATCTTGGCGCGTGGCCATAACCCGGCTCAGTCAGGGGACGACAAGTCTCGCGTGACAGATGTGGCGCGCGCTCTGCGTGGGGAAGCAGCGCCTGGCATCACCCTTTCGCCAACCTCGGGTGAGATCAGCTACGGTGCGGCGGTACCGATACGCCATGAAGGTCGCGTGGTCGGCACGCTGAAGGTCGCTGGCCGGCTGAACATCAGCACCGCAAACGCGATCGCCCGCATGGTCGATGGCCAGGCGATGCTGTTTGCTGGCAGCCGCATTACCGCTTCCACGCTCGAAGGGTTGGACGCAGCGAGCCTCGCCTCCGTGCTCGCTGAAGGCTCAGCGGCCCGCGGCGAAGCCGGAATGGTTGTGCCGCTGTCGGGGCGCGGCGACCATCTGCTGCGCGTACTGCCATTCCGGGACCTTGACGGACAGGCGGCCGGCGGCGCGCTGATCGCCTTGCCCATGGCCGGATGGTACGCGGCGCAGTCCCAGAGCTTGATCAAAATGCTCATCGCAGGCTTTGTTGTGATGCTGGTCGCACTGCCTGTGGCGCTGTTCGTGGCCTTGCGCACAAGCCGACCGATGGCCGGCATGGCAGACGCGATGCATCATATATCGAGCGGCCGACTGGACGTTGCCATCCCCGGCCTCGGCCGCAAGGATGAGATCGGCGCCATGGCGGCGGCACTTGAGGTGTTTCGCGCGAACGCCGAACGCAACCAAGCGTTGGAGGCCGAAGCGGCCAGCACCCGCGCCCAGCGCGAGCGCCGCGCCCAGGCGGTGGAACGTTATACGGATGATTTCGGCCTCTCGGTCGGCGGGGTGATGTCGGAATTCGAAGCCGCTGCCAGCAGCATGCGCGCGGCCGCCCTGCGCATGGCCGAGGTGGCGAACCAGACCCAGGCGCGCGCCGACAGCACCGCTCACCAATCCGACAGCGCGACCGAGAATCTGGCCGCCGTCGCAGCCGCAGTTGAGGAGCTTTCGGCCACGGTGGGCGAGATCAGCCGCCAGGTCGCCCAAGCCGCGGCCGTCGCGACCGAAGCCGTGCAGGAGACCCGCACCAGCGACGAACGCATGCTGGCGCTGACGCGCAGCGCCGATCGCATCGGTGATGTGCTCAGCGTGATTTCCGATGTCGCGGGCCGAACCAACCTGCTCGCGCTCAATGCCACCATTGAGGCCGCGCGCGCCGGCGAGGCCGGCAAGGGCTTCGCGGTCGTAGCCTCCGAGGTGAAGAACCTGGCCGCGCAGACCGCCAAGGCAACCGAGGATGTCAGCGCACAGATCACGGCCATGCGCCAGGCTGCGGGCGAAGCGGCGACAGTGATGCACGGCATTGCGACGACCATCACCCGCATCAACGAGGCCACCGGCACGATCGCGGCCGCGGTCGAGGAGCAGGGCGCCGCCACGCGCGAGATCACGGAACGGCTGCAGAATGTCACCGTAGCCACCGCCGGCGTGAGCGAGGCGATGCACAGCGTGCGCGGCACGGCGGAGGAGGCCCAGGCCAGCAGCGCCGAGGTGCGCAACGCGGCCGAGGGCGTTCAGCACCAGGCCGGGCTGCTGCGTGGGGAGGTGCAAGGCTTCCTGCACAATCTCCGTGCGGAGGGCGATGAACGCCGCCGCTTTGATCGCGTGGCAGGCGGCGGCCACCGCGTCCGCCTGGTCGTGGATGGTCAGGTCGAGGAGGTCTTGATCCGCGACCTCTCGGGCGGCGGCATCGCGATCATGTCAGGGAAGAAGCTGGCCCCGGGCAAGGGGGTCAATTTGGAGTTACACAGCGGCGCCAAGGTCAAGGCTCGTGTCGCGCGCTGGGATGACGGCGTTCTCGGCCTGGTCTTCACCGAGCAGGTGAACATCCAGGACATCCTGGGGCAACGTCAGCGCGCGGCATGACACCCGGCGCGCTGAAAGAAATGGCGCGGGGCGGCTGCTGAGCGCGGCGTATAGCGCCATTCCTGGCGGCGGATGCGCCAGCTGGCCGGGCTTGTCTCACCCCGCCAGGAAGCGCTCTACCCAGCGCGCCACAACCGCCCGGTCATCACCCCGCGCGTACGAGGCGAGCGCCGGAGCCGCATGATCGCCCAACGGGGCCACACGCGCCCGGATCAGATC
>JAIXVH010000435.1 GCA_027483125.1 Acetobacteraceae bacterium
CGCAGGCCGGGCAGGAACAGCTTGTCCTGCACCACGCCGTGGCGGATGCCGGCTGCCTTGGCCAGGCGCGCGACCTCCATGGCGTCGGCCAGGTTATCGGCCGTGGGCTTCTCGCAATAGATGTCCTTGCCCGCGGCGATGGCCTGCTTCAGCAGGGATGCGCGCATCTGCGTCGTCGCGGCGTCGAAGAACACCGTGTCATCGGGGTTGGCCATGCAGGCGTTCAGGTCGGTGCTGACGCGTTGCACGCCATGCGCGCGGGCCAGCGCTTCCAGCTTCTCGCGGTTGCGCCCCACGATGATCGGGTCGGGCATGATCCGGTCGCCATTCGCGAGCATCACGCCGCCATCGGCGCGGATCGCGGCGATGCTGCGGATCAAGTGTTGGTTCATGCCCATGCGCCCGGTGACGCCATGCATGATGATGCCGATGCGGCGTTCAGCCATCGCCGTTCCCTCCAGGTAACCGGGTGGTTACTTGGCGCGACGCCGGCGCGCCGTCAAGGGCGCAGATAGCCCAGCACGACCTGGATGATGTGCGTCTCGCGCGCCGCCAGCGCCGCCTCGGTGTCCAGCGTTTCGCCGAAGATGGTCGACAGCGTGTGCCGGTTCGCCACGTAGAAATGCCCCAGCGCCAGGATGGAGATGTAGAGCTGCATCGCATCCACGCCACGGCGGAACACCCGCGCCCGCGCGCCGCGCGCCAGCACCGCGCGGATCGCCTCCAGCAGCGGCGAATACAGCGCTTTCACCTGGCCGGAACTGGCCAGATAGGCCGCCCGGTGCAGGTTTTCCTGGTTCAGGAGTGCGACGAATTCCGGGTGCCGCGCGGTGTAGCGCAGGTTGAAGGCGACCAGCTTTTCCATCGCCGCGACCGGCGGCAGGGCCTCCACTTCCAGCGCGCGTTCCTCGGCGCGCTTGGCGGCATAGGCGCCTTCCAGCACCGTCAGCCACAGCGCCTCCTTGCTGCCGAAATGCGCGTAGAGCATGCGCTTGTTGGCACCCGCGCGCGCGGCGATGTCATCCACGCGCGCGCCGGCCAGGCCCTTCTCGGCGAATTCGGCCAGCGCGGCATCCAGGATTCGCGCACGCGTCGCGGCGGCGCGGGTGGAGAGCGTCTCGGCCTTGGGTGGCAGGGGCTGGCGTGTCACCACGCCAGCATCGCGTCATTCCGCGCTGATGCCCAGGGCGCGGATCATGCCGCCGATCTGCTGCACATCGCGCGCCACGAATGCCTGGAACTGCGCGCTGGACATCGCGGTGGGTGCGACGCCGTGCTCGGCCAGGCGGCGCTGGATCAGATCGCTGGCCAGGGCCGTTTGCGTTTCTGCATGCAGGCGCGTGGCCACGGCGGCAGGCAGGCCCGCGGGCGCGGACATGCCCATCCAGTTGGTGGCGACCAGCTCGGGCATGCCGCCCTCGGCGGTGGTCGGCACATCGGGCGCCATGGGGCTGCGCACGGGGCTGCTGACGGCGATGCCGCGCAGGCGGCCGGCGCGGATATGCTCCACATTCTGCGGCAGCGTGTCGAAGGCCAGCGGCACCGATCCGCCGAGCAGATCGGCCAGCATCGGCGCGCTGCCGCGATAGGGCACATGCGTCAGCTGCGTGTTGGATTGGCGCATATACATCTCGCCCAGCACATGGCCGACGGAACCGGCGCCGGAACTGCCGAAGCCGGGCGGTGCGGATTGCGCGCGCACCCAGGCGGTGAATTCGGGCAGCGTCGTCGCCGGCACGCGGGCGGGGTTCACCACCAGCACTGTCGGCGCCGCACCGATATAGGCGACATGCGCGAAGCCCGTGATCGGATCATAGCCCGGCGCGCGATAGAGCGGCGGCGAGTTCACGATGGGTGCGCTGTTGGACAGCATCCAGGTATAGCCATCGGCCGGCTGTTCCGCGACATGCCGCGCAGCCAGCGTGCCGCCCGCGCCGGGGCGATTATCCACGACGAAGCGCTGGCCGAAGGCGGCGCTGTAGTGCTCGGCCAGCACGCGCGCCACGATGTCCGACGAACCGCCTGGGGGAAAGGTCACGACAATGCGCACCGGCCGCGTGGGCCATTGCGCCTGGGCCTGCACAACACCCGGGCAGGCCAGTGCTGCGAGCAGCGGCAGATGACGGCGAAACATGGCACTCTCCTACCTTGTGGCGAGAGCCTAGCAAGCGGCGTGCCGCATCAGGCTGCCCCAGGCAGCACCAGGCCGCGTGGTGATTCCCGCGGCGCGCAGACCAGCCAGAACGCCAAGCGCAGTCGCATCCCAGAAGGGAATGCCCGTCTCGCTTTCCACCGCGGCGCAGACCGGGGCAGCGGCGTAGTTCGTGCACCAGGCCAACAGCACATCGGGCCTGGCATGCGCCACCTCGCGCGCCTGTTCCATGATGCGCGCGAAGGGCACCGATGCGTAGGAGAGATTATCGGTCATCCCCAGATGCGATTCCGCCACCACCTGCCAGCCCTGCATCGCCAGCCGCGCCGCCAGCTTCGCCTGGTAGGCGGCGGCATAGGGTGTGACGAGGCCGATGCGCTGAAAGCCATGCGCCGCCATCAGGCGTTGCAGCATGAGGCCCGATGTGTCGGCGGCAATGCCGGTCTCGGCGGTGATGCGCGCGGCGAGTTCGGCATCATGCTCCAACCCGATCGCGCCGCCCTTGCTGCCGTTCCAGATGATCGCCGCGGGCCTGGCATGGGAGAGCAGCCGCGCGGCCGAGAGCATGCCCTCCACATCATAGCTGTCGGGGAACATGTCCTCAGTGCCGTGCACCGGCAGGCGGCTGAACAGCGGCGCCACCTGGGGCATGTCGCGCAGCATGGCGATGGTGGTGCGCTCCACCACCGTGTTGCCCGAGGGCGTGATGGAGGCGAACGCGGTCGGGCTTTCATGCATCAGCATCGCGCAATGCTGCGCGCGACCGGGGCTTCCGCCAAGCCGCCAGTCGCGGGCAGAATGGGCGGATGGAATCCCGACCGGAAGTCTTGGTTGTTGGCGCCGGCATCATGGGCCTGTGCACCGCCTTCGCATTGCGTGCGCAGGGCGCGCGGGTTCGCGTGGTCGATGCCGTGGCCGCGCCCAATCCGCATGCGTCATCGGTGGATCACCACCGGCTGATCCGCCATTCCTACGGGGCACAGCACGGCTATATGCGCATGGTCGACGATGCCTACCTGGCGTGGTCGCGCATCTTCGCAGCCCTGGGTGAGGCGCCCTATGTGGAAACCGGTGTGCTGGCGCTGGATGAGGGCGTCGGCACCTGGCTGCCGGAGAGCCGCGCAGCCATGCGCGCGCATGGCCTGGCGGTGGAAGACTTGCCCGCCCCTGCCCTGCCCGCCCGTTTTCCCTGGATGAGCGATGCGCGGGTGGTCGACGCCTTCTTCTGCGCGCGCGGCGGCGTGCTGCTGGCCCGTCGCATCGTGGAATTGCTGGCGGCACGGATCGCGCCCGGCATCGCGCGCGTGCGGGAGGTGCATGATGGTGCCGTCACGCTGGAGGATGGCACGCGCCTATCGGCGGACATGATCGTGGTTGCGGCCGGCCCCTGGGCGCCGCGGCTGCTGCCTGGCATCGCGCCACGCGTGACGGCGTCACGGCAGATCATCGTGCGACTGGCGCCGCCGCCCGCCCTGGCCGAGGCCTGGGCGCGCGCGCCGATGCTGCTCGACCTCTCTGAACTGGGCGGCTTCTACATGGTACCGCCGGTCGCCGGCACGCCGATCAAGATCGGTGACCACAGCTTCTCCCGGCAGGGCGATGCCAATGACCCACGCGAAGCCAGCGCCGCCGAAGCCGAGGCGATCCTGGACCTGGCGCGGCATCGCATTCCGGGCCTGGAGCATTACACCCCGCTTGGCGCCATGGCGTGCTACTATGATGTCGAACCGCGCGAGGAATTCGTCGTTGACATGCTTTCACCGCGCAGCATCGTGATGTCCGGCTTTTCGGGCCACGGCTTCAAATTCGGCTCGGTGCTGGGCCAGGCCGTTGCCAATGCCATCATCAACCCAGCTTTGCGCGCAGCCTTGCCCGACTGGGCGGCAGGCCGCATTTCACCACCACCCGGCCTGCTGGAGAGCGCCGCATGACCACCACCCAAGCCCAAGACATCGCGTTTGCGCTGACGCGACTGCGGCCGCAGCCAGGGCTTGATGCCGAGAGCACGACGCAGATCATCGATGAAGCCGCGCGCTTCGCGGCCGATGTGCTGGCGCCGCACGCCCAGGCCGCGGATCGCGAAGGCTCGCGCCTGGAAAACGGCCGTGTGCGCACGCCCTATGCCGCGCAATACCGGGCCTGGATCGAGGGCGGCTGGCAATCCCTGCCCGCGCCGGAAGGCCATGGCGGCCAGGGCCTGCCATTCGCATTGTGGTGCGGCGTGTTGGAGTTGTTCACCGCCGCCGACATGTCCTTCATGCTCTGCCCGGTGCTGACCGCCGGCGCCATCGAGGCGCTCGAAACCCATGCCAGCGAGGACCAGAAGGCGCGCTGGCTGCCGCACATGATCAGCGGCGAATGGACCGGCACCATGTGCCTGACCGAACCGCAATCGGGCAGTGACCTCTCGACCATCCGCACGCGCGCCGAGCCGCTGGGCGATGGCCGCTACGCGCTGCACGGGCAGAAGATCTACATCACCTATGGCGACCAGGATCTAACCGAGAACAACATCCACCTGGTGCTGGCGCGCCTGCCAGATGCGCCACCGGGCACGCGTGGCATCTCCCTCTTCGCGGCCCCGCGCGTGAAGCCCGATGGGACGATGAACGCGCTGCGCGCCGCCAGCCTCGAACGCAAGATGGGCATCCATGCCAGCCCCACCTGCGTCATGCTGTTTGAAGGTGCCGAGGCCGAACTGATCGGCGAGATGCATCGCGGCCTGCCGGCGATGTTCGCGATGATGAACAATGCCCGTGTCTCGGTGGGCGTGCAGGGCGTGGGCGCGGGCGCACGTGCGCTGCAACTGGCCGAAAGCTATGCGGCGATGCGCGAGCAGGGCGGCCGGCCCATCGCCCGGCACGCCGATGTCGCACGCATGCTGGCCGAGATGCGCTCCATCACACTCGCGATGCGGCTGCTGACGCTGGAGGCGGCATCAAGTGACGCCACGCGGCTGGCGCTGCTGACACCCATCGTGAAGGCCTGGTCCACCGATCGTGGCATCGAGGTCGCCTCGCTCGGCGTGCAGGTGCATGGCGGCATGGGTTTTGTCGAAGATGCCGGCGCGGCCCAGGTGCTGCGCGACAGCCGCATCGCGCCGATCTACGAGGGCACCAATGGCATCCAGGCGCTGGACCTGGTGCATCGCAAGCTGCGCGCCGATTCGGGTGCGGCCATGCTCGCCTTGCTGGATGAGGTGCAGGACGCGCACCCGCAGCTGCATGCGCCCGCCGCGGCACTGCGCGATGCCGCGACCTTCCTGCTGACCGCAGCACCCGAGGAATGCGCCGCCGCCGCCACCGCCTTCCAGGAGGCCGCGGGCTGGGTGCTGGGCGGCTGGATGCTGGCGCGGGCCGCCGCACTGGATGCGCGCTATGCCCCTCTCTCGCGCTTCTACCTGCACCGTTTATTGCCACGCGCTGGCGCGGCATTGAGCCAGGTCAAGGAAGCAGATGTGCTTCTCGCGCTGATGTCGGCTTGAAAATCATGCCCCATCGCATTAACAACGCATTCGTAATGAAATGGGGTTGCCCCTTGCCTAACAGCATGTTCATCGCACCTAGCGGCAAGGGAGATTAATCACCGTTATGAATGCCCCGCTTGCCGCACCTTTCGTGAACCGCCCCCGCCAGCACGTCGCCGTGATCGGCGCCGGCCCGGGCGGCCTTGCCGCCGCGATGATCCTGGCCGCCCGTGGCCTGAAGGTGACCGTCTTCGAGAAGGACCCGGTGGTTGGGGGGCGCACGCGCACCATGACCACTCCCGAGGGCTATCGCTTCGACCTCGGCCCCACCTTCTTCCTCTACCCGCGCATCCTGGGAGAGATTTTCGCAGCCTGCGGCGCGCGTCTTGAGGACGAGATCGAGATGATCAAGCTCGATCCGCAATACCGCCTCATCTTCGAAGGTGAAGGCGGCTCCAAGGCGGTTCTGGATGCGGTGCCCGACCACGTGCAGATGGAGGACGCCATCCGCGCCATGGCGCCGCAGGATGTGCAGGGATTCCGTCGCTTCATGGCGGACAACAAGGTCAAGCTGGAAGCCTTCCGGCCGATCCTGGAAAACCCCATCCTCTCGCCCACCGACCTGTTCACCCTGCCCATGCTGAAGGGCCTGCTGCGGATGCGGCCGCATTTGACGGTGGACCAGGATCTGCGCCGCTACTTCAGTGACCAGCGCATCCGCTTGGCCTTCAGTTTTCAGACGAAATACCTGGGCATGAGCCCGTTCCGCTGCCCCTCGCTGTTCACCATCCTGAGCTACCTGGAATACGAACACGGCGTGTTCCACGTGAAGGGCGGGCTTGGCGGCGTGTCCACCGCGATGGCACGCATGGCCGAACGCCTGGGCGCCGAAATCCGGCTGAACGCGCCGATCGAGCGCATCGCCTTCGCCGGCCGCCGCGCGATCGGCGTGGAATCCGGCGGGCAGCACATCTCGGCCGACGCCGTGGTGATGAACGCCGATTTCGCGCACGCCATGCCGCAACTGGTGCCGGACAACCTTCGCCGCAAATGGTCCGACGACAAGATCGACAAGGCCGCCTATTCCTGCTCGACCTTCATGCTCTACCTCGGCATCGAGGGCGAATGCCCCGAGATCGCGCACCACAATGTGCTGCTTTCGAAAGAATACGTGGAGAATATCCACCAGATCGAAGCGGGCGTGATCCCCTCGGTCCCCAGCCTTTATCTGCACAACCCTTCTGCGACCGACCCGACCATGGCGCCGCCTGGCCACACCGCGCTGTACCTGCTGGTGCCGGTGCCGAACCTGCGCTTCGGCGCGGATTGGCAGAAGGAATTGGCGCCGTTCCGCGAGTTGGCGCTGCAACGCATCGAATCGCTTGGCGTGCCCAATCTGCGCGAACGCATCCGCTACGAACGCGTCGTCACGCCGCAGGATTGGATGGACAATTACGCCGTGGGCTATGGCGCCACCTTCAACCTGTCGCACAAGATCCGGCAGATGCTGCATTGGCGCCCAGGCAACCGATTCCAGGACACCGAAGGGCTGTACCTGGTCGGCGGCGGCACACATCCGGGCAGCGGATTGCCGGTGATCTACGAAGGCGCGCGCATCACGACGCGCCTGGTGATGGACGACCTCGGTGTTCCGGCGCAGCCGGCGCAATACGCGGTCGCGGCACAATAAGAGGACGAGGCGAAATGGCATCCCATGTGGTGGTGATCGGTTCCGGGCTTGGCGGCTTGGCGGCCGCGGCGGTGGCGCGGGCGCGCGGGCATCGCGTGACAGTGCTGGACAAGAACCCATGGCTCGGTGGCAAGGCGGCGGTGCTGAATGTCGCCTCGCCGGATGGGCGCGGCAATTTCCGCTTCGACATGGGGCCGACAATTCTCACCGTGCCGCGCGTGCTGCGGCGCATCTTCGCCGAGGCTGGCAAGAACCTTCACGAGGAAATGCCCCTCATCAAGCTCGAGCCGCAATGGCGCTGCTTCTTCGAGGACGGCAAGCGCGCCGACCTGATCGGCGATGTCGATGCGATGGTCGCCGAGATGCAGCGCGTCACCGGCAATGCCGCGATCGGCGACGGCTACAAGCGCTTCCAGCGCGTCGCCAAGCACCTGCATGACGTGTCGGAAAAATTCTTCTTCTGGAAGTCGGTGGAAGGCATCGGCGACACGCTGAACATGGGCGACAGCTTCAAGCCCAATGTGCTGCAGGATGTGATGGCGCTGCGCATGGGTCAGTCGGCGGCCGGTGTCATCCGCAAGCATGTGCCCGATGCCAACATGGCGGAGATGCTCGACCACTACATGCAGTATGTCGGCAGCAATCCTTATGCCGCGCCGGCCGTGCTGTGCAGCATCGGCGACATGCAGGCCAGCGAGGGCGTGTGGTATCCGGTCGGCGGCACGCGCGCCGTGGCCGAGGGTCTGGCGAAGCTGGCCGGCGACATGGGCGCCGAACTGCGCACCAATTCGGAAGTCGCCGGCTTCGACATCGAGAACAATGCCGTGCGCGGCGTGGTGCTGGCCAGCGGCGAACGCATTGCCTGTGACGCGGTGATTTCCAACATGGACGCGATCCGCACCTACAAGGAGTTGGTCGGCGGTTCGACGGGCGATCAATATGCCAATAAGGGCTTCGAGCCGGCCTGTTCGGGCGTCGTGCTCTATCTGGGCTTGAAGAAGCGTTACGACCATCTGGCGCACCACGACTTCGTCTTCTCGCGCGACCCCGAGGAGGAGTTCGACGCGATCTACAAGCGCGGCGAACCGGCCCCCGACCCGACCGCCTATCTGGCCGCGCCCTCTGGCACCGACCCGACCGTGGCACCCGAGGGCGGTGAGGCCCTGTATGTGCTGGTCCACACGCCCTATCTGCGCCCGCACCATGACTGGTCGAAGATGCTGAAGCCCTATCGGGACACCATCATCGCCAAGCTGAAGCGCACCGCGGGCCTTGAGGATATCGAGGAGCGCATCGTCGTCGAGCGGCACCTCACGCCGCAGGATATCCATGAGCGGTACAAGGTGCTGAACGGCGCCATCTATGGCCTGGCGAGCCATGGCAAGTTCACCGGCGCCTTCAAGCCTGGCAACCGCTCGCGCCAGGTGCGCGGGCTCTATCTGTGCGGCGGGGCGGCGCATCCCGGCCCTGGCATGCCGATGGTGATGATGTCCGGCTGGATCGCGGCCGATTCGCTGGACCAGGATCTCGGCGGTCGCGGCATGACTGATTTCGCGCGCGCCGCCGGCGGGCGCGAGACGCCGGTCATCGCGCACGCCGCGGAATAACCCCGTGGCGAGCGCCGTGGAAAACCCGGTGCCGCTGTGGTCCGAAAGGTCCATGCGTTTCTTCAACGTGGCCTTCACGCGCAGCTTCGCGAAATCCTTCGGCGCGCTGCGCATGCCGCATTGGGGGATGCAAACCGCCCCCGAGGGCCGCGCGATCGTGGTCTATGCCACGCATCCGGGCTGGTGGGACGCGGTGCTGTTCATGCTGCTGCTGCGGCATTTCCACCCCGGCCGCCCGGCCTTCCTGCCGATGGATGCCGAGGCCTTGCGCAAATACGCCTTCATGAAGCGGCTCGGCGTGTTCCCGGTGGAACAGAATTCGCCGCGCGGCGCGGTGGCCTTCCTGCAGGTGGCGCGCATGGTGCTGGATGGCGATGCGAACATGCTCTGGATGAACGCGCCGGGCCGCTTCGCCGATATCCGCGAAAGGCCCGTGCCGATCGCAGCCGGCACGGTGCGCCTGCCGGAGATCGCGCCGCATGCGGTGTTCGTGCCGCTGGCCTTCGAATATGCGCAATGGACCGAAAAGCGTGGCGAGGCGCTGGCCGCCTTCGGCCCTCCCATCGAAGGGGCCGTGCTCGCCGCCATGGACCGCGAGGCGCGGCACGCCGCGCTGCGCGACGCACAGACCGCGGTGATGGACCGCCTGGCCGCCGATGCCATCACGCGGGATCCGGAACGCTTTCGTATCATCGTCTCGGGCGGCGCCGGCATGGGTGGATTTTATGGCGCATGGCAATACATGAAGGCGATCGCGCGGGGTGAACGGCATGTTCCACATCATGACCCGCGCGCCGGACGGACGGGATAAAGAATGGAATTCGCCCATATCGCGCTGGCCCTGGCGCTGCTGCCGATCATCTTCGGCATCATCAACCTGCGGAACCTGCCGCGGCTGCGGAGCACAGCGCCCGCTGGCACGCTGGTCTCCATCCTGATCCCCGCGCGCAACGAAGCGGCGAATATCGGCGCCTGCCTGGATGCCGCACTGGCCTCCACCGGCGCGGATGTGGAGGTGCTGGTGATGGATGACGGCAGCACCGACCACACCGCGGCCATCGTGCAATCCTACGCCGCGCGCGACGCGCGTGTGCGCCTGCTCAGCGCGCCCGCCCTGCCCCCCGGCTGGACCGGCAAGGTGCATGCATGCGCGCGCCTGGCGGAAGCCGCGCGGGGGACTCACCTGCTGTTCATCGACGCGGATGTGCGCCTCGCACCGCACGCCGCCGGCGCCATGGCGGCTCATGCCGCGGCGAAGAATATCGCGATGATTTCGGGCGTGCCGCGCCAGGTGATCGGCACGCTGGGCGAGGCGCTGACCGTGCCGTTCATCAACTTCCTGCTGCTGTGCTACCTGCCATTCGGTGGCCGTGCGATCCAGCGCAAACCGAGCCTGGCCGCGGCTTGCGGCCAGCTGGTGATGGTGGAACGCCATGCCTATGACGCGATCGGCGGCCATGCCTCCATCAAGGGCGTGCTGCATGATGGCGTGGCGCTGGCGCGCCTGTTCCGCACCCGCGGGCACGACACCGAGATCGTCGATGGCACGCCGCTCGCCACCTGCCGCATGTATGCGGGCTTTCGCCAGTCATGGGCGGGCTTCATCAAGAACGCGCATGAGGGCATGGCGACCCCCGTCGGCCTGCCGATCTGGACTGTGCTGCTGGCCGGCGCGCATGTCTGGCCGTGGTTCCTGCTGCCCGACCCGGAGGCGGCCTTCACCATCCTGCTGATGTTCGCGATGCGCGCCGCCGTCACCATCCGCACCCGCGAGCCTTGGTGGACCGTGCCTTTGCACCCGCTGACAGTGCTGGTTGCGCTGGCGATTCAATGGACCGCGCTGATCCGTGTGGCGCTGGGTTTGAAGGCGGGCTGGAAAGGCCGCGCATATCCGTCCACAACAGGGGCATGAACCAGAGTTCACTCGCAGCCCCGGGCGCGCCCAACCGCGACCACGACACCGAGAATTTCCCCACGGCCAGCCTGATCCTGGCCAGGCCTTTGCGCGCCAAGGTCATGGCCTTCTATCGCTTCGTGCGGATGGCCGACGACATCGCCGACAGCGCCGAACTCGCTTCAGAGGAAAAGCTGCGGCGATTGGACGCGATGGGCGCCGGGTTGCTGGACCGTTCCACCGATTTTCCGGAAGCGGCGCGCATGCATCGCGAGGCCGTGGGCACCACCGAGGCCGAGTTGATGCTCGAGGCCTTCCGGCAGGATTCCGTGCAGTCGCGCTACGCGGATTGGGCAGCGCTGGAGCATTACTGCGCGCGCAGCGCCAACCCCGTGGGCCGCATGCTGCTGCGCCTGCATGGCAGCGATTCGCCTGAGGCCATCGCGGCCTCGGACGGGCTGTGCACGGCGTTGCAGGTGCTGAACCATCTGCAGGACCTGGTGCCGGATCGCGACAAGCTGGACCGCGTCTACATGCCGCAATCCTGGATGGAACTGGCAGGCGGCGAAGCTGCGTTCTTCCGCACCGACAATCCCGACCGCCGCGCCATCCTGGATGCCGCGCTGGACCGTGTGGAGGAGGAGTTGGACCGCGCGCAGCAGCTGCCGCGGCTCGTCAAATCCTGGCGCCTGGCGTTGCAGTCGGCCATGACCATCGGCCTCGCACGCCGGCTGCTGGGCAAGCTGCGCGCGGCTGACCCGGTGCTGGGGCGTGTCGCGCTGGGCAAGGGCGATTTCGCGGCCGCGGCGCTGGCAGCGCCTCTGCTCGGCCCACATGACGCGCCGATCGTGGCCCGCCGCGTCGCGCGCGCCGGGTCATCCTTCGCGCGCGGGATGAAGGCGCTGCGTGGCGAACGGCGCCGCGCGCTCTGGGCCGTCTATGCCTTCTGCCGCGCGGTGGACGACATCGCCGATGGCGCCATGCCCGAAGCCGAGAAACGTCGCTTCCTGGCCGATTGGCGCCGCAAGCTGGACCACCCGGATTGCGTGCTGTCCCGCGAATTGGCGGTCGCCTGCACAGCCTTCGGCATCCCGCGCGCGGAATGCGAGGCGATGATCGCCGGCATGGAGACCGACAGCACCGATCATCTGCGCCTGGCCGATGAAGACGCGCTGCACCTGTACTGCCGCCAGGTGGCAGGCAGTGTGGGCGCCATGGCCGTGCGCATCTTCGGCGCGCCCGACGCCGAGGCATGGGGCCTGCGCCTGGGCCATACCTTCCAGCTCACCAACATCCTGCGCGACGTGGATGAGGATGCGCTGCGCGAGCGCGTCTATATCCCGCGCTCCATGCTGGCCGCCGCCGGCATTCCCGAAGGCCCCGCACGCGACATTGTGGCGCACCCCGCCTTCGCGGGCATCTGCGCGCGGCTGGCGCGCGAGGCCGAGGCAGGCTTCGCCCGCGCCGAGGCCGAGTTGCCCGGCTACGACGCCACCGCACTGCTGCCCGCGCGCGTGATGATGTGGGGCTATCACCGGCTGTTCCAGCGGTTGATCGCGCGCGGCTGGGAAGGTGCGCGGCCGCGGCCGAAACTCACCACCGGCGAGAAGCTGCGCATGGCGCGGATGGCGCTGGGATGGTGATCGTGTCGCGCAGTGTCGCCACCTTGCCGGATCCGGCCGCACGGCGGCCGGCGCCGCCCATCAGGCTTCTCCGCCCGCGATGCCCTGCGCGCGGCGCAAGCCCGGCGCACGGAGCACGCACCCGGCGCCTGAGGGCGGCACAATGACCGCGATTCACGTCATCGGCGGTGGCGTCGCGGGGCTGGCCGGCGCGCTGGCGCTGGCCCGCGCCGGCCGCCTGGTCGTGCTGCATGAGGCCGCCCCCATGGCCGGCGGCCGCGCCCGCGCGCTGGCCGATGGCACAGATAACGGCACGCATGCGCTGGTCGGCGCCAACACCGCGGCGCTGCGGTTCCTCGAACGCATCGGCGCGCGCGCGCATTGGGTCGAACCCGAACCCGATGGCCTGCCCGTGCTGGATTGCGCGGATGGTTCGGCGCGCCGCATCGCACTCTCGCCGCTGGCCTGGTGGCGCGCATCGCGCAGGCCTGTCGGTGCGTCGTTTTCGGCGCTGATGGCGATGGCGCGCATGGCCTCGCCCTGGCGCGATGAACCCGTCGCGCAGGCGATGGCCGCACACCCGGATTTCCACCGCGGCTTCGTCGATCCTCTGGTCGTCGCCACGCTCAACACGCCCAGCACCGAGGCGAGTTCGGCGCGTCTGGGCCAGGTGCTGCGGCGCCTGGGCGGTCCGGGTGCGACACGCCTCTATGTCGCGGAACGCGGCCTGGGGCCGGATATGGTGGAGCCCGCGCTCGACGCGTTCCGCGCGGCGGGCGGCGAAATCCGCTTCAACTCACGCCTGCGCGGCATCGAGGTGGCCGACAACCGCGTCGAAGCCCTGATCCTGGATGCCCGCATCCATGCCGACGCCGTGCTGCTGGCGGTACCGCCCTGGGAGGCAGCGCGCCTGCTGCCCGGCCTGCCGGTGCCCGAGGCGCATGCGCCCATCGTCAACCTGCATTTCGCCTGGGAAGGGCCAGGCCCGGCGCGATTCATCGGCATGCTGGGCGCCTTGTGCCAATGGGTGCTGGTGCGGCCCACGGGTGTGTCTGTCACCGTCTCCGCCGGCGATGCCGAAGCGGAGCAGAGCGTCGATGAACTGGCGCCGCGCGCCTGGGCGGAAATCCTGCGCGCCGTGGCCGCCTTCGGCATCCCTGGCGAATGGCCGATCGTGCCGCCGCGCTGCCGCGTGGTGAAGGAAAAGCGCGCGACACCCCGCCATACGCCCGGCGAGCCTATCGCGCCGCCGCGCATGCCGCTGCGCAACCTCGCGCTGGCCGGCGACTACACCTGGCCCTGGCTGCCCGCGACCATCGACGCTGCGATCCGCAGCGGCGAGGCGGCCGCGCAGGCGTTGATGGGCGTGCCCCTGGGCAATACGCCCATCCCGCTCAAGCGCCGCTGGCGCATCGCACTGCCCGAACCGCGCGGCGTGCCCGCCAGCAACCGCGCGGCGCGCCAACCATGACACCATCGGACGCCCTGGCCGCACTGCGTGTGCATGCGCCGCTCTCGATCGCCGAACGCCGCACAGCACTCGGCAAGCTGGTTGTGGCGCTGCGCGCGCGAGCGCCCGAAATGGTCGCCGCCGCCGCCGCCGATTACGGCCGCCGCTCCGAGATGGACACGCTGCTGGCCGACAACCTGATCGTGCAGGATGCGGCGAAGCATGCGCGCCGCTGGCTGGGCTGGTGGGCGCGCTGGCGCGTGCAGTCAGTGCCCTATCCCTTCTGGCCGGCACGCGCCTGGGTGGAGCCCATGCCCAAGGGCGTGGTCGGCATCATGGCGCCTTGGAACTACCCCTTCCAACTGGCATTGCTGCCTGCGGTCGATGCGCTGGCCGCGGGCAATCGCATCGTGGTCAAGCCCAGCGAGTTCACCCCGCGCTGCGCGGCATTGCTGGCCGAGATCCTGGCGACGCTGGGCGATGACGTCGCACGCGTTGTGCAGGGCGATGCGACAGTGGCCGCCGATTTCGCGGCCCAGCCATGGGACCACCTGGTGTTCACCGGCGGCACCGATACCGGCAGGCGCGTGGCCGCGGCCGCCGCGCCGAACCTCACGCCGCTGACGCTCGAACTGGGCGGCAAGTGCCATGCGATCGTGGCCCCTGGCGCCGATCTGGCGCGTGCGGCGAAGGACATCCTGGTCGCCAAGATGATCAATGCCGGGCAGACCTGCGTGGCACCCGATACGGTGCTGCTGTTGGGCCACCCGGTGCAGGAATTCATCGCCGCCGCCCGCGCCGCGCGCCTGGGTCCTGGCGAGACCGAAGTGGTGAATGACGCGCAGCGCGAACGCCTGGTGCGCCTGACCGAGGGCGCCACGCTGACGGCACTGCCTGGCGGCATCGCGCTGGCCGAGGCGCCGGAAGGCCACCCGATGCACGCCTCGGAGATCTTCGGGCCGGTGCTGGCGCTGCGCGCCTGCACGAGCATGCAGGATGCGACGCGCATCGTGGCCATCGGCGACGCGCCGCTCGCCGTGTATCTGTTCGGCGCAACACGCGATGAGGAAGCGCTGGTCGCGGGCTTCACGCGCAGCGGCGCGATCGTGACCGAACGCGCGGTGGAATTCGCGGCCTTCCATGCCGTGCCTTTCGGTGGCGTGGGCGCATCCGGCTATGGGCGGCGCGGCGGTCGCGCGGGCTTCATGGAATTCTCGAACCTGCGGCTGCGCGTGCGGCATGGGCGCTGGGCGATGTCGCGGATGTTCGACGCACCGCGGACGGAAAAGGCGCTGGCCATGGCGCGGCGGCTGGTGGGGATCAAGCCCAAGGCTTGACCTGGGCGGTGTGGCAAAACGGTCACGACATAGTCACGCGCAGGTCATTCTCCCGCTCTACCCCCCTCGGCTCCTCTTGGAGTCTCGCCATGAATAGCCGCCTGTCCCGTCGTGCCACCTTGCTCGGCGCTGCTGCCCTTTGCCCGCTGGCGATGCCGGCCTTGGCGCAGGGGCGCTTCCCCGAGCGGCCGATCCGCATGATCGTGCCCTGGGCACCGGGTGGCTCTTCCGACAGCCAACTGCGCTCGCTGGCCGAACAGGCGGCGCGGCATCTCGGCCAGCCCGTTGTGGTCGAGAACCGCTCCGGCGCGGGCGGCACGCTGCATGCCAATCTGCTGGCGCGCGAAGCGCGGCCGGATGGTTACACGATCGGCCAGATGCACCTGACCATGATCCGCCGCCCCTTCATGACGCGCGACGCGAACTGGGATGCGGCGACCGACTTCACCCACATCATCGGCCTCACCGGCTGGACCTTCGGCATGGTGGTGCGCGCCGACAGCCCCTATCGCAGCCTGGCCGATCTGGTGGCCGCCGCGCGGCGCCAGCCTGGCTCGGTCACCTATGCGACCGCGGGCATCGGCACCACGCCGCATCTGACGATGGAGGATTGGGCCGGCCGCGAGCGCGTGGAACTGACCCATATCCCGTTCCGCGGCGGCGCCGAAGCGCTGCAGGGCGTGCTTTCGGGCGCGGTGCAGGTGATGGCCGAAAGTGCCGTCTGGGGGCAGCCGGTGCTGGCAGGCCAGATGCGCCTGTTGAATGTCTGGACCGAGAACCGCGTCGAGCGGTTCCCCAGCGTGCCGACACTGGCCGAGGCCTCTGGCCATGCGGATCTGGTGGTCACCAGCAATTACGGCCTGTCCGGCCCTCCGCGCATGGATCCCGGCGTGGTGCGCGTGCTGCATGACGCCTTCCGCACCGCGCTGATGAGCGAAGAAAACACCCGCATGCGCGACCGCTTCGACATGCCGCTGGTCTATCTGGACACCGATGGCTTCACCGATTTCGTGCGCCGCCGCGCGGCCTTCGAGCGGGAGTTGGTGGCCAGGCTCGGCATCCGCCTGGAGTAGCGCCGAAGGTCAGCGCGCGATGGGTTGGCGCCTCAGCCGTAGAGCCGCCCGATGGCCTCTGCGTATTTCTGCTCGATGGCGCGGCGGCGCACCTTCATCGTGGCTGTCACCTCGCCGTCGTCATGGTCGAGTTCCTTGTCCAGGATCTCGAAGCGCTTGATCTGCGCCACCTGCGCGAGGCCGGCATTCGCACGGTCCAGTTCGACCTCGATCAATGCACGCACGGCCGCATGCTGCGAAAGGCTCTTGTAGTTGGTGAAGGCGATGCCTTTGGCCTCCGCCCATTTGCCGACGATATCGACCTCGATCTGGATCAGCGCGGCCACGAATTTCCGTCGGTCGCCAAAGACGATCGCCTCCTTCACGAAGGGCGATATCTTCACCGCGTTCTCGATCTCCGTCGGCGAGAGGTTCTTGCCGCCGGCGGTGATCATGATGTCCTTCTTGCGGTCCACGATGCGGATCTGGCCCTGCACCATCTCACCCACATCGCCGGTGTGCAGCCAGCCATCGATGATGGTCGCAGCCGTCGCCTCGGCGTTCTTGTAGTAGCCGGCGAAGACGGTACCGCCGCGGGCGAGGATCTCGCCATCCTCGGCCAGCCTGATCTCGGTGCCGCGCAGCGCGGTGCCGACCGTGCCGGAGATCGGGTTCTCATGCGACTGCCCCAGCACCCCGGCGGAGGTCTCGGTCATGCCATAGACCTCCAGCAGCGGCACGCCGAGGGTGCGGAAGAAGCGAATCACCTCGGGCGAGATCGGTGCCGCACCGGTGAAGGCGACGCGGCAGCGCGTCAGCCCGATGGCGTTCTTCAACGCACGGAAGACCAGCGCATCGGCCACCGCGAAGCGCGCGCGCTCGGCGCTGTTCCACTGCGCGCGGGGCTTCATCGCCAGGGGCGTGCAGGCGTCGATCGCCCATTTGTAGAGCAGCTTCTGCGCCGGACGCGCCTCGGCCATCTTCACGCGGATGCCCGAATACATCTTCTCCCAGATGCGCGGCACGCCGAGGAAGGTGGTCGGTGCCACCTCGCGAAGATCCTCCTGCACGGTGCGCAGGCTCTCGCCGAAATCCACGCGTGAGGCGGCGTAGAGCGGCGCGTAGAGCGTCGTGCTCTGCTCCGCGACATGGCAGAGCGGCAGGTAGGACAGCGTGGACCAACCGGTGCCCGGAAGGTAGCGCTCCAGCAGCCCCACGGCCGAGGCGCGCATATTGCCGAAGGTCAGCATCGCGCCCTTCGGCTTCCCCGTGGAGCCCGAGGTGTAGATGATGACCGCAACATCCGAGAGGCTGTGGCCTTGCATCAGGCTGTCAGCCAGCTTGCCGTCGCGCGCATCCGCGGCGCGGCCCATGGCCTCGACCTCGTCGAAGGTGATGACCAGGCCCGGCTCGTAGCCTGCGATGCCGCGGGCTTCGAGCGCGATGATCTTGCTGATCTGCGGCAGATCGGCGCGCGCCTCGATCACCTTGTCGATCTGTTCCTGATCCTCGCAGACCACGACCGACACATCGGCATGGTTCAGCACATAGGCGACCTCATTCGCCGGGCTTGTCGGATAGACGCCGACCGTGACCGCGCCGAGTACGCCCGCGCCCATCTGCGCCAGAACCCACTCGATGCGGTTCTCCGAAATCACGCCCAGATACCCGCCGCGCGCCAAGCCGAGTTCGCGCAGGCCCAGCGCCACATGCCGCGCGCGCTGCCAGTATTCGGCCCAACTGGTCGGACGCCAGATGCCGAAGCGCTTCTGGCGGATCGCGATCTCATCGGGGCGGATGCGCGCATGCTCGCGCAGCATCTCGACCAGCGTCAGTTGCGGCAACTCGGCGGCCTTCATTTCGGCCGGGGAGACGGTGGTCTGCACGCTCATGATCGGCCTCTCCGGTTCAGCTCAGCCAGCGCTTGCGGCGCTTGTAGTGCTTGATGTCGCGATAGCTCTTATGCGCGAGGCCCAGGTAGAATTCCTGCACGTCCCGATCCTTGAGCAGCCGCTCCGTCGGGCCGTCGATGACGATCTTGCCGGTCTCCATGATGTAGCCGTGATGCGCGATGGAGAGCGCGACGGCGGCATTCTGTTCGACCAGCAGCATCGACACGCCTTCCTCGGCGTTGATGCGCGCGATGATGCCGAAGATCTCCTCGACCAGCTTCGGCGCGAGGCCGAGCGAAGGTTCGTCCAGCAAGATCACCCGCGGCTTCGCCACCAATGCGCGGCCGATGGCCAGCATCTGCTGCTCACCGCCGGAGAGATAGCCCGCGATGCCTTTGCGCCGCTCCGCGAGGCGCGGGAAATAGCGGTAGACGATGTCGAAATCGGGCTTCTCCGCACGGCCGGTCAGCGCGAAGGTTGCAGCGGTCAGATTTTCCTCGACCGTCAGGTCGGCAAAGATGCGCCGGCCTTCCATCACATGGAACAAGCCGCGGCGCACCAGCTTGTGCGGATCGCCCTGCAGGATGGGCTGACCATCGAACAGCAGGCGACCATCGGTGACGGCGCCATTCTCCATCGGCAGCAGCGCCGAGAGCGCCTTGAGGGTGGTCGATTTGCCGGCCCCGTTCGAACCCAGCAACGCCACGATCTTGCCGCGCGGCACGCTGAGCGACAGCCCGCGCAAGGCCTGGATCGCCTTGGCGTAGACAACCTCGATGTTGTTGATCTCGAGGATCGGCGCGTCGTCGCTCACGGGGTGTATCCTTCGCATTCAGCGCTGCGCCCCGCGCATCCCGCGGAGCGCAGCATGGCGGCGTGTCAGCTCGCCGCGCCGATGGAGATCCAGTCCGATGCCGGGTTCAAGCGGCGATCGCGCGCCGAGTATTGATAGACGCGCCCGACGGGGAAGGAGTTGCGCGTCATCGAAATCGGCACGCCCATCAGCCCGCCGGTGTCGAAGTTCTGCAGGCTGCGCGCGGCGCGCATCATGCTGGCGGCGTTGAGTTCCTGGTTCGCCGCAAGTGTCCTGCGGATGACTTCGGTGCCCAGATGCGCATTCATCCAGCCCTGGAAATAGGCATGGGTGCGGGGCACCTGGCGGCCCTGGTTCATCTCACGGATCGCCGTGATCTGCGCGCCCGCGGCATCGGCCGCGAAGTTGTAGCAGGAGACGCCCATATAGCCGTCAGCGGCCGCACCCGCGCGGTTCATCAGCACGGTGTCGGTCGAATAGAAGGTGCCCATGAAGCGCGATGTCATGCCGGCCTGGCGGGCCTGCGCCATGAATTCGGGGATCGGCTGCAACACATAGCCGTGGAAGATCACGTAGTCGGGGTTGCGGCGGCGGATCTTCAACACATCGCCAGAGACATCGACCGAACCTGGTTGCGTGGCGATCTTCTCGACGAGTTGCAGCCCGAGGCGCGTGATCTCGGCCTCGGCGGCCGCGATGGGATCACGACCGAACTCCGTGTCCGAATGCACCAGCACCACCGATGCACCGCGACGCTGCGAGGCGATGTAGCGCAGCAGCACGCGCATCTGATCGCCATAATTGGGCCCAGGGATCCACTGGTTCGGAAACGCCTGCGGGTCGTCGATCTCGACCGAGAAGGAGGCGCCGGCCATCACCGTGGTCCCGCGGCGGTTCAGCTCCGGGTTGATGGCCTTCTGGAAGCCGGTGGAATCGCCGAAGAAGACGGGGATCTGATGCTGGCTGGTCAGCCGCGTGAAGATGGCCACGGCCTGATCCACGCGGTAGCCGGAATCCTCGTTCACATAGCGGATGCGGCGGCCCTGTACACCGCCGGCGCGGTTCAGCCATTCGAAGTAGTCGCGCGCACCTTCGAAGCCTTCGACACCTGCGAAGGCGAAGACGCCCGACATCGGGTTGGCGGCGCCGATGACGATCTCCGGTGCCTGCGCAAAGGCGCGGCCGGATGCATTGGCGACGAGCGCGGCACCAAGGCCGAGCGCGCCGATCTGGCGACGGGAAACTACGGTCATGTGATCCTCCTCCAGGTTGTTTGTTGTGCGGTTCAGGTGCGGAACGGCCAGAGCGCGAAGAAGCGGCGGATGCGCCGCCAGATCTCGGCCAGGCCCATGGGTTCGAAGATCAGGAAGCCCACGATCAGAAGCCCGAAGACGATGAGCCGGATGGGCGCGATGTAGATCGATGCATCCGGCCACCATGGCGTGACCAGCTGCGCGGACAGCTTCAGCAATTCGGGCACCAGCGTCATGAAGGTGGCGCCGAAGATGCCGCCGATGATGGTGCCGGCACCGCCCACGATGACGGCGGCGAGGTAGAAGATAGACGCCTCGGCTGGGAAGCTTTCCGGGCGCACCACGCGGAACAGATAGGCCCATAAGCCGCCCGCGACGCCCGCATAGAACGAGGACAGCGCGAAGCTGGTGAGCTTGTATTGCAGCAGCGAGATGCCGATGATCTCGGCCGAGATGTCGCGGTCGCGGATGGCGATGAAGGCGCGTCCCACGCGGGTGCGGAACAGGTTGCGCGCCAGCAGCACCGCCAGCACCGTGATGGGCATGACGAGCCAGTAGAGCGTTTCGGCGGTGGCCAGTTCGAAGCCGAAGATCTTCGCGGTGGGCACGTTCAAGCCGCGGATGCCGCCGGTGACCGATGTCCAGTTCAGGAAGACGAAGCCCAGGATGACCGCCGCCGCGAGCGTGGCGATGGCCAGATACAGCCCCTTGATGCGCAACGATGGCAATCCGACCAGCACACCGATCGCCGCCGCCATGGAGCCCGCCGCGACCAGGTTCAGCAGCACCGGCGTGTCATGACGCCCATCCAGGAAGGCGACGGTATAGGCGCCCAGCGCCATGAAGGCGGCGTGGCCCAGCGAGACCTGGCCGGTATAGCCGGTCAGGATGTTGAGCCCGGTCGTGGAGATGATGTTGATCATCACCAGAACCGCCAGGAACATCCAATAGCCGGATGCGATGAACGGATAGAGCACCAGGATCGCCAGCAGAATCGCGAACCAGACGCGCTGCGTGTCGGTCTTGAAGATCGCCTCGTCGGCGCCGTAGCTCTGTTTGGCTGTGCCGATCTTCACGGGTTACAGCCTTTCGATCTCATGCGTGCCGAACAGGCCGTAGGGCCGCACGACCAGCACGAGAAGCAGGATGGAAAAGGTGGCCAGCAGCTTGAATTCGCCACCGAAAAGACGACCGACCATGGCCTCCAGCCAGCCGATGAACAGGCCCGCGATCAGCGCGCCCACGATGGAATCGAGCCCACCCACGATCACCACGACGAAGACCGAAAGCCCGAACAGCCCCATCGACGACGATATGCCGCCGACCGAGCCCACCAGCACGCCGGCCAGCGCCGCGACCATCGCCGCGACCATCCAGGAAAATGCGAAGACGCCGGGCACGTTGATGCCGACCGATGAAGCCGCGGCCCGGTCTGTCGCGGTGGCGCGCAAGGCCACGCCGCCGCGCCAGAAGGCGAAGACCAGCAGCATGACCGCAATGCCGGCCGCGGCGATCAGGAAGGAATAGCCGGTCTTGGCAGGCACCAGGGCCTCGCCGATGAAAATCGGCGCCTGCGGCAGGAACTCCGGCAGGCGGCGCGGCTCTGCGGTCCAGATCAATTCCACCATGCCGATCAGGATGGAGGTCAGCCCGATCGTGACCATGAAGACCGAAACCGGATTATCCTTCAGCAGCGGACGGATCATCGTGCGCTCGATCACGCCGCCAACCACGGCGGAGACGAGCAGCGTCAGCGGCAGCGCCAGCCAGAAGGGCAGCTGAAAGCCGGCGGCGAAGCCATAGAAGACGAAGGCGCCGATCATCATCATCTCGCCGATCGCGAGGTTGATCACGCGGGTCGCCTTGTAGATGACGACGAAGGCCACGCCGGTCAGCGCCATCAGCGAGCCGGTGCCCAGGCCCGCCAGGCTGGTCTCCACCAGGTCGATCCAGTCGAGTTGCGCCCAGCGTTCCATGGTCAGGCGGCCTCCACGCGCGGGGCTTCGGCGGCGGAGCCGAGATAGGCGCGGATCACATCCTCGTTGCTGCGCACCTCCGCGGGCGTGCCGGCGGCAATGCGGCGGCCGAAATTCAGCACGCAGATATGGTCGGAGATATCCATCACCATGCCCATGTCATGTTCGACCAGCAGCACCGTGACGCCCCATTCGTCGCGCACATCGAGGATGGCGCGCGCCATGTCCTCGGTCTCCTCGCGGTTCATGCCGGCCACGGGTTCGTCCAGCATCAGGATGCGCGGCCGCATGGCCAGCGCGCGCGCGAGTTCCACCTTCTTCTGCAAGCCATAGGGCAGGATGGCGACCGGCACGTTACGGATATGGTCGAGCTCCAGGAAGTCGATGACATCGCGCTCGATCTCCTCGCGCAGTTGCATCTCCTCACGCCGCGCGCGGCCATAATAGAACAGCGCGTCCAGCACATTGCTCTTCAGGTGCGCATGGCGGCCGAGCTTGATGTTGTCGAGCACGGTCATGCCACGGAACAGCGCGATGTTCTGGAAGGTGCGCGCCAGGCCGAGCTTGGCGCGAGAGCGCGCCGGCACCGCGGTGATGTCGACGCCATCGAGCCGCACGGTACCGGTCTTGGGCTTGTAGAAGCCAGAGATCGCATTGAACGCCGAGGTCTTGCCAGCGCCATTGGGGCCGATCAGCGCGGTGATGGAACCTGGCGCCACATCCAGCGACACGCCGTCCAGCGCCTTCACGCCGCCAAACTGGAGGGAGAGATTCTCGACTTCCAGCCGTGCGGCCACTGGCCGCGCCGTCGTGTCCTCCTTGCGCATCCCAAACCCCGAAAGGCGGGTCCGGGCGAGTTGTCCTCGTCTCCGTCGCCGCGACGTTTCCCTGTTTCAGCCCGGCTGGAGGCTTGAGCCTCGTCATCGAACTTTCAATGACGGTAGCCTTCTTCGTCGCGGCTTGTGAAGGGGCAAGACGCACCTGCAAAAGGCGTCGATCAGGGGTTTGTTCTGACGTTCTCTTTGCGCAGGCGCATCAGTCCTCGTCGAGCAGGCTCGCCAATTTCAGTGCGACGCCCTTCGAGCCTTCAACCTTCAGCTTGCCGGTGGCGAAGGCCAGCATCGGGCTGAGCCGGCCGGCGATCAGCTTCGCCAGGTCTTCCGAGGAGAGCGCAAGCACCGTATCGGCCGCCGCATCGGCGGGCGCTTCCTCGATGCTGGGCTCGCCGCCGGTGCCGTCGAGCAGCAGCGATGTCTCGCTGTCGGTGAGGTCGAAGCGGATGCGGTAGCCCAGGCTGCGCAGATTGGGCCCGCGGGCGCGCATGCGCGTGAGCAGTTCATCGGTATCGGGCATGTCGTGATGTCCTTCACTCAAAAGTGACGTTAGCAAGATTTGCTTGACCTTTACGTCAATCGATCGCATTCTCCACAGCAAGAAGCAATATGGTGGGAGGACACCATGGATGGCATGCCGAGTGGAACCGTTGATTCGGCGCAGCACCCCTGGCTGCGCGCCTACCCGAAGGGCGTCGACTGGTCGCTGACGCTGGCGCCGGACGAAACGCTGGTGTCCATGTTCGATACCGCCATCGCGCGTTTCAGCGCCCGGCCGGCGATGGATTTCCTCGGCCGCCACTGGAGCTACGCCGAACTCGGCGATGCTGTGGCGCGCGCGGCGGAGGGCCTGCGCAGGCTTGGAATCACGCCTGGCGCGCGCGTCGGGCTCTGCCTGCCCAACACGCCGTTTCACATCATCGCCTATTTCGCCGCGCTCAAGGCCGGCGCGATCGTGGTGAATTTCAGCCCGCTCTATGTCGAGGAGGAACTGGCCGCGCAGGCCAAGGATTCCGGCACCGAGTTGATGATCACCGTCGATCTCGACCCGATGCTGCCGCGCATCCTGCAGATGATGGAACGCGCGGATTGCCCGGTGCGGCGCGTGGTCGTGGCACGCTTCTCGGATGCATTACCGGGGCTGAAGGGCATGCTGTTCCGGCTGTTGAAGCGCAGATCCATCGCACCAATTCCGCAAGGCAATGGGCGGGTTTCGCACTTCACCTCGCTGCTCGACGCGCCGCCCATGGTGCAGCCGCCAGCCATCGAAGCCTCGGCCATCGCCGTGCTGCAATACACCGGCGGCACCACCGGCATACCCAAGGGCGTGCAGCTCACCCACGCCAATCTCAACGCCAATCTGCGGCAGATGGAGGCGTGGTTCACCATCGCGCGTCCGGGCGAGGAACGCATGCTGGCGGTGATCCCCTTCTTCCATGTCTTCGCAATGACGGTGGCGATGAACAGCGCGATCGCGATGGGCGCGGAGATCGTGATGCTGCCGCGCTACGAATGGAAGATGCTGCTCGGCACGCTGCGCCGCACGCGGCCCACGATCTTCCCGGGCGTGCCCACGCTGTTCAAGGCCTGCCTGGACAATGGCGCGACGCGCGATGACCTGGCCAGCGTGCGCGCCTGCATTTCCGGCGGCGCGCCATTGCCCGCCGCGGTGAAGGAGCAATTCGAAAGCCTGGCCGGATGCACCATGGTCGAAGGCTATGGCCTGACCGAAGCAAGCCCGGTTTGCTTCTCCAACCCCTTCGAGGCGGAGAATCGTGCCGGTACCATCGGCTTGCCATTGCCCGGAATCCACGCGGAAATTCGTGACCTGGAAGACCCGTCGAGGGTGCTCGGCATCGGTGAGAAAGGCGAGCTTTGCCTCCGTGGTCCCAATGTCATGACGGGCTATTGGAACCGACCGGAAGACACGGCCCAGGTGCTGGCATCCGATGGTATGCTGCGCACCGGCGATGTCGGCATCATGGATGCGGAAGGCTATGTCACACTGGTTGACCGCATCAAGGACCTGATCCTGGTCTCCGGGTTCAACGTCTATCCGCGCGTGATCGAGGAGGCGCTGTACCGCCACGCCGAGGTCGCGGCCGCCACCGTGGTCGCCATGCCTGACGAGTATCGCGGCGAGGCGCCGGCCGCCTTCGTGCAGCCCAAGCCTGGCGCGGTGCTGACACCCGATGAACTGCGCGCCTTCCTGGCCGACAAGCTGAACGCGGTGGAAATGCCGCGGCTGATCGAAGTGCGGCCGACATTGCCTCGGACCGCCGTGGGCAAGCTGTCCAAGAAGGAATTGCAGCAGGAGTTGCGCGAACGCGCCGGCAGCAGGGCCGCCTGATGGAACACCCCGCGCCCGCAACGCCCGAGCTGTTTTCCATCGCGCAGCTCGCTGAGGAACTGGGCATCACGCATCGCGCCATTCGCTTCTACGAGGCCAAGGGGCTGATCAAGCCGCTACGGCTTGGCACCACGCGCGTCTTCGGACGCCGCGATCGCGCGCGGCTGCAACTGGTGCTGCGCGGCATCCGCCTTGGCTTCACGCTGGCGGAGGTGGGCGAATACCTCGATCTCTACGACACGGACCGCACCAAGCGCGGGCAGATCCGACTGCTGCTCGACAAGGTGCGTGAGCGGATCGCAGCGCTTGAGGCGCAGCGCGCTGATCTTGAACAAGCGCTGGCGGAGTTGAACGATATCGCCGCCCAGGCCCAATCCGCGTTGAACCAGTCCGCCTTGACCCAGTCCAATGAAACCGCCGGCACGAAACGCCGGGCTCAATAGGGAAGCACCAGCATGACCGACATCGTGATCGCAGCCTATCGCCGCAGCCCTTTCCACTTCGCGCACAAGGGAGAGCTCGTGAAGCTGCGCCCCGACGAGATGACCGCGCAGGTGGTCAAGGCGCTGGTGGCCGAGACCGGCATCGATGCGCAAACCGTCGAAGACATCGTCGTCGGCTGCGCGTTTCCCGAAGGCGAGCAGGGGCTGAATGTCGCAAAGCTGATCGCCTTCATCGCGGGACTGCCGCAAAGCGTGGCGGGTGCGACGGTCAACCGCTTCTGCGGCAGTTCCATGCAATCGATCCACCAGGCCGCGGGCGCCATCCGCATGGGTGCGGGCGAGGCGTTTCTCTGCGCCGGTGTCGAGAGCATGAGCCGCGTGCCGATGATGGGCTTCAACCCGATGCCGCATCCGGGCCTGATGAAGGAGTTCCCGCAGGCACTGATCGGCATGGGCGAGACCGCCGAGAATGTCGCCCGCCGCTACCAGGTGACGCGCGCCGACCAGGAGGCCTTCGCGGTGCGCAGCCACCAGAAGGCCGCGGCCGCGCAGGCCGCCGGCAAGCTCTCGGATGAGATCGTGCCGATGCAGTTCAACGGCAAGACGGTCTCGACCGATGGTTGCATCCGCGCGGAGACCACCGCGGAAGGCCTCGCCGGCTTGAAGCCCGCCTTCCGGGCGGATGGCACGGTGACGGCCGGCACCTCCTCGCCGCTGACCGATGGCGCGACGGCGGTGCTGGTCTGCACGGCCGAATATGCCACGCGGCACGGGCTGAAGCCGCTGGCGAAGATTCGCTCCATCTCGGTCGCCGGCTGCGCGCCGGAGATCATGGGCATGGGACCGGTCGAGGCCTCGAAGAAGGCGCTGGCCCGCGCCGGCATCACCGCGCAGCAACTGGATGTCGTCGAACTGAACGAGGCCTTCGCCAGCCAGGCCATCGCCTGCATGCGCGAGCTTGGCCTGGACGAAGCGAAGGTGAACCTCGACGGCGGCGCAATCGCGCTCGGCCATCCGCTGGGCGCCACCGGCGCGCGTATCACCGGCAAGGCAGCGGCGGTGTTGCAGCGTGAGGGCGGGCGCTTCGCCCTGGCCTCGCAATGCATCGGCGGCGGCCAGGGCATCGCGACCGTGCTGGAGGCGGTGTGATGAGCGACGAAAGGACAGGCGCGTCTGATCGGCGCAAGGCCGAAGGGCCTGGAGCCGTGAAGCAGCCGCGCGGCGCCGAAGGCGCCATTCAAAAGGTTGGCGTCATTGGCGCTGGCGTGATGGGTGCGGGCATCGCGGCGCATTGCGCCAATGCCGGCGTGCCCGTGGTGCTGCTGGACATCGTGCCGGGCGGTGCCGCCAAGGCCGTGCAGACCATGCTGCGCGCCGACCCCGCACCCTTCATGCACAAGGGTGCGGCGCGCCTGATCACGGCGGGCGATATCGGCACCGATCTGGCGCTGCTGGGCGATTGCGACTGGATCGTGGAAGCGATCGTCGAGAAGCCGGAGCCGAAGCGCGAGCTCTACGCCAAGCTGGAAGCGGTGCGGAAGGCAGGCTCGATCATCTCCTCCAACACCTCGACCATCCCGCTCGGCGATCTGGTCGCGGGCGCATCGGCTGGCTTCGCGGCGGATTTCCTGATCACCCATTTCTTCAATCCGCCGCGCTACATGCGGCTGCTGGAAGTGGTGCAAGGTCCAGCGACGCGCGCCGATGCGGTCGCGTCCATCACCGAGTTCTGCGACCGCCGACTGGGCAAGACGGTCATCCCTTGCAAGGATCGCCCGGGCTTCATCGCCAATCGCATCGGCGGGATGTGGATGCAGTCCGCGATCAACAACGCCTTCACGATGGGGCTGTCGGTCGAGGAGGCCGACGCCCTGATGTCGCGCCCCATCGGCGTGCCGAAGACGGGCGTGTTCGGCCTGCTGGATCTGGTCGGCATTGACCTGATGCCGCATGTCGCGGCCAGCATGAAGGCAACACTGCCGGCCGATGACGCCTATGTGCAGGGGTTGCGCGAACACGCGCTGATCACGCGGTTGATCAAGGAGGGGCGCACCGGCCGCAAGGGCGGCAAGGGCGGCTTCTATACCCGCAAGCGCGACGCCGCGGGCGTGCAGCAGAAGCTCGCAATCGACCTCGCCAGCGGCGAGGACCGGCCGGAGAAGAAGGCGCGCCTCGAAAGCCTGGAATTGCGTGATCTCGCGAAGCTCGCGGAACACCCCGATCGCGGCGGGCGCTACATGCGCGCGGTGCTGCTGGACCTGCTCTCCTACGCCGCGTCCCTGGTGCCGGAAATCGCGGACAGTGTGGCCGATGTCGATGCCGCGATGCGCCTTGGCTACAACTGGAAATGGGGGCCTTTCGAACTGATCGACAAGGTCGGTGCCGCCTGGCTGGCCGCTGCCCTGCGCGCTGATGGGCGCGCGGTGCCGAAGCTGCTGGAACAGGTGGGCACGGGCAGCTTCTACCGCGTGCAGGATGGCGTGCTGCAATTCTTCGGCACCGATGGCGCCTTCCATGATGTGCCGCGCGCGCCGGGCGTGCTGTTGCTCGCGGATGTGAAACGGCGCTCCAAGCCGCTCGCGAAGAACGCCGGCGCCAGCATCTGGGATATCGGCGATGGCGTGGCCTGCCTCGAGTTCCACAGCAAGATGAATGCGCTGGACCCCGACATCCTGGGCATGATCGGCAAGGCGCTGGGCATGGGGAAGAAGGGCACCTTCCGCGCGCTGGTCATCCATAACGAGGCGGAGAATTTCTCCGTCGGCGCCAATCTCGGGCTCGCGCTCTTCGCCGCGAATATCGCGGCCTGGGGCGAGATCGAGGGCATGATCGAGCAGGGCCAGAAGGCCATGCTCGGGCTGCGCAACGCACCCTTCCCGGTGGTGGGCGCGCCATCGGGCATGGCGCTGGGCGGCGGCTGCGAGGTGCTGCTGCATTGCACCGCCGTGCAGGCGCATGCCGAGAGCTATATCGGCCTGGTGGAAGTGGGCGTGGGGCTGATCCCGGGCTGGGGCGGCTGCGCCACCATGCTGCGGCGCTGGACGGACAACCCCAAGGCGCCAAAGGGCCCGATGCCGGCCGTCGCCAAGGCCTTCGAGATGATCTCCACCGCGCAGGTCGCGAAGTCTGCCTTCGAGGCGCAGGAAATGCTGCTGCTGCGCCCGACCGACGGCATCACCATGAACCGCGACCGGCTGCTGGCCGATGCCAAGGCGCGCGCGCTCGCGATGGTGGAGACGCACAATGTCCCGGAAGCGCCGAAGCCCATGCGCCTGCCAGGCGCGTCGGGCCATGCCGCGCTGAACATGGCGGTGCAGCAACAGGTGCTGATGGGCCGCGCCACGCCGCATGATGTGGTGGTGTGCGACCAGCTCGGCATCGCGCTGACCGGCGGGAAGAAGGACCACACGGACGAGATCACCGATGAGGAGGTGATGAAGCTCGAACGGCAATCCTTCATGGCGCTGCTGAAAACACCCGGAACCCTGGCCCGTGTCGAGCACATGCTCGAGACCGGCCGCCCGCTCAGGAACTGATCAGCGCGTCCGATCGGCCGCGCCAACGCACGAGGGATCACCCATGGCATCCTACACCGCCCCGCTGCGCGACATGCGCTTCGTGATGAACGAGTTCCTCGACCCCGCGCGGCTGCGCGCGCTGCCGGGCTGCGAGGAGATGACGCCCGACCTGGTGGACCCCATCCTGGAGGAAGCGGGCAAGCTGTGTTCGGAAGTGCTGTTTCCGCTCAACCGCTCCGGCGATGAGGAGGGCTGCCACATCGAGAACGGCGTTGTCCGCACGCCCAAGGGATTCCCTGAGGCCTATCGCATGTATTGCGATGGCGGCTGGAGCGCGCTGGCGGCCGACCCCGAATATGGCGGCCAGGGCCTGCCGCGCAGCGTCGCGATGGTGTTCGAGGAGATGATGTGCTCCGCGAACCTAGCCTTCGGGATGTATCCGGGGCTGACGCATGGCGCGGTGGCCGCGATCTCCAAGCATGGCACGCCCGAGCAGAAGGCCACCTATCTGCCCAAGATGGTCAGCGGCGAATGGACCGGCACCATGTGCCTGACCGAGCCGCAATGCGGCACCGATCTGGGGCTGATCCGCACCCGCGCGGTGCCGGCCGATGACGGCGCCTATCGCATCACCGGCAACAAGATTTTCATCAGTGCCGGCGAGCACGACCTGGCTTCCAACATCATCCATCTGGTGCTGGCGAAGCTGCCGGATGCGCCGAAGGGCACGCGCGGCATCAGCCTGTTCCTGGTGCCGAAATTCCTGCCGAAGGCGGATGGCTCGCCCGGAAGCCGCAACGGCGTGCTGTGCACCGCGCTGGAACACAAGATGGGCATCAAGGCGAGCGCCACCTGCGCCATGGCCTTCGACGACGCGGTGGGCTGGATGGTGGGCGAGCCGCATCGCGGCCTGGCTGCCATGTTCACCATGATGAACGAAGCGCGGCTGGGCGTGGGCATTCAAGGTCTAGGCTTGGCGGAGGTTAGCTACCAGAACGCCGTGGCCTATGCGAAGGACCGCCTGCAGGGCCGCGGCATCGACGGCACCAAGCACCCCGACAAGCCGGCCGATCCCATCATTGTGCATCCCGATGTGCGGCGCATGCTGCTGACCATGCGCGCGCAGACCGAGGGCTGCCGGGCGCTGGCGATGTGGACCGCGCTGGAGCAGGACATCGCACATCGCCACCCCGACCCCGAGACGCGCCAGGCCGCGGATGATTTCGTGCAGCTCATCACGCCGGTGGTGAAGGCCTACCTGACCGATGCCGGCTGGGATGGCACCGCGACAGGCATGCAGGTGCTGGGCGGGCACGGCTACATCCGCGACTGGGGCATGGAGCAATATGTGCGCGACGCGCGCATCGCGCAGATCTACGAGGGCACGAACGGCATCCAGGCGCTGGACCTGGTGGGCCGCAAGATGGGCGCGCATGCGGGCCGCTACCTGCGCCGCTTCTTCCACCCGGTGCTGGCCTATATCGAGGCAAAGTCGGAGGACCCGGCGATGGCGGAGGAGTTCATCCTGCCGCTCTCCAAGGCCTTCGGGCGGCTGCAATCGGCCACCGCCGAAGTGGCGCGGCGCGGCATGGGCGATCCGTTCGAGGCGGGTGCCGTCGCCACCGATTATCTGCGCCTGTTTGGCCTGACGGCACTGGCCTATTGCTGGGCGCGCATGGCCGAGGTGGCGCTGGATAAGCAGGCCACGGATGACACCGGCTTCTACAAGGCGAAGCTCACCACCGCGCGCTTCTTCATGCAGCGCATATTGCCGCAGAGCTCGGCGCTATCCTCCGGGATCATGGCCGGCGGCAAGACGCTGAAGGAGTTCGAGGAGGCGGCGTTCTGAAGCAAGACGAGGGGCCAGGGCGGCATGTCGCTCTGGTCCCACCGGCCAATGGCGGGGCATTCGCGCGCACCATTCACAGGCCTGGAGCAGCGGCTGCATGAGCGGCTGCGCACGCATCTGGCCTAGACGCACCACGAGGACGCCTTCTGCGAGGCCCGCTTCAGCATGCGGCCGCTGGATGACCGGGAGGAGGCGGGCTGGCTGAATGATCGCGTCCGGCTCGCCCATGACATCGATGTCCAGGCCCGGGGAATCGCGCGGTTGGGCCGCGCCGATCTCGGCGTGATCACGCTGTAGTCGTTTTGCGAGAATGCTTCACCGCGTCGGCGCTTCCGCCTTTGCGGATCATGCTCTACTCCGCCGCCCCGCCCGGCGCCTGGCGCAACCCCATCGCCAGCACCAGCGTGACCAACTCCGCCTGGCGCGATGTGCCGGTCTTGCCGAACAAGGACCGCAATTGCGAACGCACCGTGTGCACCGACACGCCACGCAATGAGGCACAGTCGGCGGCCGCCAAGCCATCGGCCAGATCCAGGGCCAAGGCTGCCTCGGCCGGCGTGAAGGCGAAGGCCTCGCGCAGGAAGGCGTGGCTGGGCAGGCGGCGGCGCGCGGCGTCCAGCACCGTCACCATCACGCCCTGCCCTTCCAGTGGCAGCAAGCTGATGAGGTATGGCGGCGGGCCTTCGCCGCGCGGCAGCGGCATCTCGCCGGCCACGCCACGCAGCGCCTCTTGCAGCAAGCTCATGAAGCGGCGGCGATGCCCGGCATCCAGCGGCGCCATGCCCAATACCGCATGGGCGGAAAGCGCCTTTTCATCGGCGCGGAGCAGGCGCTGCATGGCGCGGTTCAGGAAGGCGGCCCGACCGTCAGGCCCGTGCAGCGCAATCGCCATGGCCTGTGCATCCAACGCGGCATGCATAAGGCTCGCGGGCGTCGCGTTGAGCATAACGGCGTCTCGCTGCATGGGGAACTCCGATGGGGGACAGCCCCATTGGGCGCCCCACCATGGGTCGCCACGCGAGTTCTCTACGCCCGCGCGCGTCAGTGCCCTGTCAGGATAGCGTCAATCGGCCTTGTCCTCACCGGCGGCGTTGGATTGCAGCTGGATATAGTTTTGCATGCCGATTTGCTTGATCAATTCGAATTGGGTATCAATCCAATCCTGATGATGCTCTTCATCGGCCAGAATTTTGAGGAACAGATCGCGCGTCACGAAGTCACGTACCTGTTCGCAATAGGCGATGCCTTCTTTCAAATCGGCGATCGCCTTGACTTCCAGCTTGGCATCGCATTCCAGAACTTCCTGCACATTCTCACCGATTAAGATCTGGTTCAGGCGCTGCACATTCGGCAGCCCTTCCAGATACAGTATGCGCTGGATGATATCGTCGGCATGGCGCATTTCTTCAATGGATTCGCCATATTCATATTTACCAAGCTTGGTCACACCCCAATTATCCAACATGCGGGCATGCAGGAAATACTGGTTCACCGCCGTCAGCTCGTTCGTCAGCTGGGTGTTCAGGTGTTCA
>JAIXVH010000143.1 GCA_027483125.1 Acetobacteraceae bacterium
CCGGCCACGCGTTCGGCGGCGATGTAGCGGAACGGGCCGCTGCCGGTCATCTCGGTGATCGCGGTCGTGGGGTCGGTGCGCGCCAGCCGCTCGGGCATGATGAAGCAGACCGGCGGCGAGGATTTCGCCAACGCATCCACCAGGAAGGGGAAGGGGCGTCGCAGGCGGAAGACGATGTCGCGATCGCCCGCGGCGGCCAGTTCGTCGGTCAGCGCCATCAGTGTCTGGCCCAGCTGGTCGCGCGCCGCCCAGCGGCGGATGGAGGCGACGGCATCGCGCGCCAGCACCGGCGCGCCGTCATGGAAGACCAGACCTTCGCGCAGCCGGATGGTGACCCGCCGGCCGGCCTCGGCGAGTTCGACGCCCTCAGCCATCTGCGGCTGCGGGCGGAAATTCTCGTCGAGGCCGAAGAGCTGGTCGAACACCATGAAGGCATGGTTGCGCGTCATGTAAGTGGTGGTGATGACCGGATCGAGCACGGCCAGGTCCGAGGCCGGCACGAAACGCAGCGGCCGCATGGCCGGTTGTGCCAAGGCGGGTGCGGCCAGCATTGGCAGTGACAGCACGGAGCGTCGGTGCATCGAGTGATCCCAGTGGTTGGAGACGACGTGTTCGCGGCAGCACCGCACGAGGTTACCGCCGCGATTGACCCCGTTTCGGATGCGGCCCAGCATTTTGCCGAGGGAGATATAGCATGCCGCATGCGGGCCTGAATTTCGGGATTTTCCTGGCGCCGTTCCATCGCCTGGGTGACAATCCGACGCTGGCGATCCAACGCGATCTGGAACTGATCTGCTGGCTGGATTCCCTGGGCTATGACGAGGCCTGGGTGGGTGAGCACCATTCCGCCGGCTGGGAAACCATCGCCTCGCCGGAGGTGTTCATGGGTGCCGCGATCGAGCGCACCAAGCATATCCGGCTGGGCTCGGGCGTGACCTCCCTGCCCTATCACCATCCGCTCTTGGTGGCGCAGCGCTTTGTACAGCTGGACCATATGTCGCGCGGGCGGACCATGCTGGGCTGCGGGCCGGGCGCGCTGGCATCCGACGCCTACATGATGGGAATCCCGCCCGAGACGCAGCGCAGGCGCATGGAGGAATCACTCTCCGCCATCGTGAAGCTGCTGGCCTGCGAGGAGCCGGTCACGATGCAGACCGACTGGTTCACGCTGAAGGATGCGCGGCTGCATCTGGCACCTTATTCCGATCCGCGTTTTCCCATCGCAGTGGCGACCAGCACCACGCCCTCGGGCGTGATGGCGGCGGCCAAGCACGGGCTTGGCATGCTGTCGCTGGGTGCTGGCTTGCCGGGCGGGCCGCAAAAGCTCGCGGAGCAATGGCGCCTGGCGGAAAGCGAGGCCGCGAAACATGGCGCCACGATGCACCGCCGCGATTGGCGCCTGGTGGTGAACATGCATTGCGCGGAGGATGACGAGCGCGCCTTGCGCGATGTCGCGAAGGGCGAGCGGATCGAGACCGAGGGCTATTTCGGCGAGGTGCTGGCACGCCCGCCCACGCGAACCGAGGATCCGCTGGGCGATGGCCTGCGCGCCGGCACGACACTGGTGGGCAGCCCTGATACGGTGGCCGATGGCATTTCGCGCCTGCTCGCCTTCACCGATGGCGGGGCGGGAGGGGTGCTGTTCCGCGCGCATGAATGGGCCGACCGCGAGGCCACCTGGCGCAGTTTCGAACTCTTCGCGCGCTGGGTGATGCCGCGCTTTCAGGGCAGCTTGCGCATGCCCACGCAGAGCCGCGAATGGTGCGTGGAGAATCGCGGCGGCATCTTCGCGCCCAATATCCAGGCGCTGCACAAGGCGTTCAGTGATGCCGGCATGGCCGTGCCGGACAGCCAGCGCCTCAAGGTGCGCGAAGGCTGAAGACGCATTCCGGCGCGCCGGCGGCGAGGCAGGCGGTCTCCTCGCATTGCACGGGCGCATCACGGCCTGAATCGGCCAGCACATGGCGCAGGCCGCCGGCGAAGCTGCCTTCGAACATGGCGCAGACCGGGCGGCCGGCTTGCGGGTTGGCCAGTGCGAAGGCGGAGTTGCGGACCACCACGGTCGCCGTGCCGGCGTCGGTGTCGAGCGCCGTGATCTCGAACTGCCCATAGCCGCGCTGCGAAAGGCGCTTGAGGTAATGCCGGAAAGTGTCGAGCGCCGAGAAACCATGCGTGCGCTGTTCCGCCGCGCACCATTGCCGCGCCGAGGTTTCAGCGGAGCCGAACAGCATGGCGCGGAACGCGACGCTGCCGAGCGCCGCCTCGGTGTCGCGCAAAAGATTCGCCAGGAAATGGCGCGGCACATAGAGCATGGGCATGCCGTCGGTGCGCCAGATTCCGGTGGCGGGGTCGACATCGATCGGGACCTGTGGGGCGGGCATGGCCATCTCCTGCGCGGGGGGCCATGCTGGCGCTTGCGCAAGGGCGAGCAAAGGGGGGGCTTATGAGCCTGGATGCCGTGCTGACCGCGATCGGCGCGGACCCGTTGCTGGGGTTCGACTTCGCGGCGCTGTGTGATGCCGGGGGCAGGCTTGCGGGCAGCCCTTCGGCGACCTCAGCCTTCAGTTTCGCAGCCCTGCGCATGAGCGCGATCGGGCCGGTGCGCAACGAGCCCAGCGCCTATGCGGGCTGGACCTGCCATGAGGCGCGGATCGAGACGCCGGATGGGCAGGTGGTGCCGTGCACGCCGTTGCTCGGCACTGCGGCCTGCCGTGACCTGGTGCTGGATCTGCGCGATGCGGGGCGGGGCGCACCAGGGCAATACCAGGATGTGGCAGGCGCCTGCGTGATGGCGCGGCATGAGTATCCGTTTTCGACGCACACGCTGCATCGGCGCGTGAAGCTGGCGGCGGCGCAGCAGGCGGGGGCGGCGGCGTTCCTGATCGTACAGCCGGAACCGGGGGTGGGGCCTGTCTCGGGGTCATCGGGGCGCGCGGGTGGGCATGGGATTCCCTCGCTGGGCATCGCGGTGGAGGGCGCCGAGATGCTGCGCGCCGCGGGGCGCTTGCGCATCACCATCGAGGCGGAGGATCACGCGGCCGAAACACCGAATCTGGTGATGGAACTGCCGGGGCGCGGGCCTGGCTTCGTGGTGCTGTCGGCGCATCTGGATGGGCACCCGCTGGGTGAATCCGCCATCGACAATGCCAGCGGGGTTGCGGCCGCGCTGGCCATCGCGCGCGCGGTGGCGCCGCTGGTGGCGGGATGCGAACGCGGGTTGATGCTGTGCATCTTCGGCGCGGAGGAATGGGCGCTGGCCGGCAGCCGCGCATGGCTGCAAGCGCAACCCACGGCGCGGCGGGCGGCGATGGCGGTCAACATCAATCTCGATTCCATCGTCGGCAGCGCGCGGTTGACGGCGCTGACCAGCGGCTTCGCGGAACTGCCGGGGCTGTTGCGCGGCGCGCTGCCGGCCTTGGGCGTGCATGAGCCGCTGATGGCCAATAGCGACCATGCGAATTTCGCGGCAGCCGGCATACCAGCCGCGCGAATCCTGGCCGGCTTCGACGAGCCGGACAGCCGTTTGAAATATCTGCTGACAGCCGCCGACCGCCGCCGCCTGGTGCCCGATGCGGAGTTGCGTACGGCCAGCCTGGCCTGCGCGCGGCTGGTCTGGGCGGCGCTGCAGGTCCGATCCGATCAGGCTTCTTCAGCCTGATCGGTGAATCGGCCCGTCAGCTTACGCCTGCGCCGGTGTGACGCCCTTCTCGGTCATCAGCGACTGCAATTCGCCGGCCTGGAACATCTCGGTGATGATGTCGCAGCCGCCGACGAATTCGCCCGCCACATAGAGCTGCGGGATGGTCGGCCAATTGGTGTAGGCCTTGATCCCTTCGCGGATTTCCATGTCCTCGAGGACGTTCACGCCTTTGAACGGCACGCCCATATGGGTCAGGATCTGCACGAC
>JAIXVH010000122.1 GCA_027483125.1 Acetobacteraceae bacterium
CGCGGCGGCTGACTATGCGGCGCCGCGCCTGACCACATCGGCCAGCGTATAGCCCGCGACCTGCTTGTAGCCGCCGGTGATCGCGAGCAGTTCCTCGCGGCTGATCACTGCGTCGATGTCCTCGAAGGGCTTATCGCCGGTGCGTTGCCAGACTTCGCGCAGGATCGCGTCCGGCGGGTTGGTGCGGTTCTGCAGCACGATCGCGGCCGTGGCCGGCAGGCGCTCGGCCTCATAGGCCGAGAGCGCCTCGGGCACGCTGCCGCCGGCCGCAAGATGCCGCGCCAGCGCCACCGCATCCAGGATGGACTGCCCCGCGCCGTTGGAGCCGCGCGGCACCATCGGATGCGCGGCATCGCCCAGCAGCGTGGCGCGTCCATGGCTCCAGCGGGGCAGCGGGTCCTGGTCCACCATCGGGAATTCCAGCACCACGTCCGCGGCGCGGATCAGTGCCGGGATGTCCAGCCAGTCGAATCGCCAATCGGCGAAATGCGGCAGGAAATCCTCGAGCTTTCCGGCCCGGTTCCAGTCGCGCTCCAGGTGTTCGGGCGTTTCGATCTCGGCCACCCAGTTCACCAGCTGGCGGCCTTCGGCGTCGATCTTCTCGCGGATCGGGTAGATCACCATCTTGCCGTGGCTGAGCCAGCCCGCGCGCACCATCGGCGCGCCCGAGAGGAAGGGCTGCCAGCGCGTGACACCGCGCCACATATTCACGCCCGAATAGCGCGGTGGGCCTTCGGCGGGAAAGAACTGCCGGCGCAGGGTTGAGTGGATCCCGTCGCAGCCGATCGCGGCCATGCCGGTGGCGCTGCTGCCATCGGTGAAATGCGCGGTGGCCTGCGCGTCATCCTGCGTGACATGCGCCAGGCGCTTGCCGAGGGCGATGCTGCCCGGCGGCAGCCGCGTCTGTGCCGCGCGCAGCAGCGCCATCTGCAGATCGCCGCGATGGATGCTGAATTGCGGATATGGATAGCCCGCCGCGCGGCCCAGCGGCTCGACATGGATCTGCTGGCCGAAGCGGTTGAAGAACCAGGCGTCCTTGGTCTGCACCGCGACCGCGGCCAGGGCTTCCTCCAGGCCGAGCGCGGCCAGCTCCGCACTGGCATGCGGCAGGATGTTCACGCCCACGCCCACGGGGCGGATGTCGGGCGCGGCCTCGAAGACGCGGCATGGGATGCCGGCCCGGTGCAGGGTCAGCGCCAGTGTCAGGCCGCCGATGCCGCCGCCCAGGATCAGCACATCGCGCATCGGGCTATTCCGCGCTGATATTGGCCGTGCGCACGACGCGCGCCCAGCGTTCGCCGTCGCTGGCGATCAGGCGCGCGAAATCGGCGGCACCCGCGCCCACGGACACCATGCCCTGGGCCGCCAGCTGGCCGCGCGTGTCATCGCGCCGCAGCCAGGCCAGCAGCGCGTCATGCAGCCGGTCGCGGATCGGCGCGGGCAGGCCCGCGGGGCCGAGCAGCCCGTACCAGAGATCGACATCGGCGCCGGCGAATCCGGCCTCGGCGAAGGTGGGCAGGTTGGGTGCGGCGGCGACGCGTGCGGGGCTGCCCACGGCCAGCGCGCGCACCTGGCCCGCGGCGACCAGCGGCAGCGCGGTGTGGATCGGCAGCACCATCGCCGCGATGCGCCGCCCGATCAGGTCCTGCACAGCCGGCGCGCTGCCGCGATACGGCACGTGGTTGAGTTCGGCGATGCGCGCGGTCTGGCGGAACAGCTCCATCGCCAGATGCTGCGGCGTGCCGATGCCGGGGCTGGCGTAATCGAGCAGCCGCGTGCGTGCGAGGGCGACGAATTCGGCCAGGTTGGCGGCGGCGATGTCGGGGTTCACCACCAGCGCCAGGTCGCCATTGGTCAGGTGGATGATGGGCGTGAATTGCGCGACGGGGTCATAGGGCGCGCTGCGGAACATGGGCGGCGCCATGACGAAGGTGTTCACCTGCATCAGCAGCGTGCGCCCATCGGGGGCTGCGCGCGCGGCCGCCTGGCTGCCGATGGCGCCCGAGGCGCCGGCGCGGTTCTCGACCACCACGGCCTGGCCCAGCGCGGCCTGCAAGGCGGGGGCCGCCATGCGCGCCAGGATGTCGATCCCGGTGCCGGGCGTGAAGGGCACGATGATGGTGACCGGCCCGTCCTGCGCCAATGCCGGAGTGGCGAGCGGCAGGGCCAGCAGCGTGCGGCGTTGCATGCGTCTCTCCTCAGCCGCGCTTGAAGCGCAGGAACGGCCACACCACGGCGGCCAGAGTCATCACCCACAAGATGATCGACACCGGCGAGGCCACCAGCGCCGAGACCTCGCCGCCCGAAAGCGACATGGCGCGGCGCAGATTGTCTTCCAGCATCCGCCCCAGCACGAAGCCGAGGATGATCGGCACCAGCGGGATGTCCATCTTGCGGAACAGCCAGCCCATCACGCCGAAGCCAATGGCCAGCAGCAGGTCGAAGGCGGAATTCGACACCGCATAGACACCAGCGAAGGACAGCGCGAGCACGCCCGGATACAGCACCCAGGCCGGCACCGTCAGCAACCGCGCGAAGATGCCCACCAAGGGCAGGTTCAGCAGCAGCAGCATGCAGTTGCCGATATACATCGACGCGATCAGGCCCCAAGCCACTTCCGGCCGCTGTTCGAACAGCAGGGGCCCGGGCGTGATGTTGTACATCAGCAGCGCGCCCAGCAGCACCGCGGTGGTGCCGGAGCCTGGAATGCCCAGGGAGAGCATCGGCACCATATTGCCGATCTGCGCCGCGTTATCGGCGGTTTCAGGGGCCGCCACGCCGCGCAAATCGCCCTGGCCAAATTTGCCATTGCTCTCATTCAGGCGCTTTTCGGTGGTGTAGGAGAGCGCCGAGGCGACCGAAGCACCCGCGCCCGGCAGCACGCCGATGACAAAGCCGATGGAGGAGGCGCGCAGCATCGCGGGGATGCAAAAGATCACTTCCGAAAACGTCAGCCGCTGGCCGCCATGCAGCGCCTCGGCCTGCGCGCGCAGACGCGTCTCGATCAGCAACAAAATCTCGCCGATGGCGAAGAGCCCGATCGCCAGGATGGTGAAGTCGATCCCGCCGAGCAGTTCGAAACTGCCCATGGTGAAGCGCTCCACGCCGGTGCCGGAATCAATCCCGATCAGCGCCAGCATGATGCCCAGGCACCCCGCCGCCCAGGCCTTGGGCGCCGAGACGCCGCCCACGGCGCCCAGCAACGACAAGGCAAACGCGATCAGCGCCACATAATCCGCCGGCGAAAACGCCACCGCCACGCGCGCCAGCGGCACCGAGAGGAAGGTCATCGCGATGACCGACAAGGTGGCGCCGATGAAACTGCCGATGCCGGTGATGGCGAGCGCCGCGCCACCGCGCCCCTGCTTGGCCAACGGGTGCCCATCCAGCGTGGTCAGCACCGCCGATGGCTCGCCCGGCATGTTGAGCAATATCGCCGTGATGCGCCCCCCATAGCCCGAGCCGTAATACACCGCCGCCAGCAGGATCAGCGCCGATTCCGGCGGCAGCCGCAGCGCCAGGCAGAAGGGCAGCAGCAGCGCGATCGCGTTCAGCGGCCCGATGCCCGGCAGCACGCCGATCGCGGTGCCCACGATGCAGCCGATAAAGGCCAGCGCGATGTTGTGTGGTTGCAAGGCGACCGCGAAGCCGCCGCCGAGGGCTACGAAAGTTTCCATCAGAAGGGCAGGATCCCCTTGGGCAATGGCAGGTCCAGCAGCTTGTCGAACAACCCCCACAGCACCAATGCGGTGGCGATGCCCACAACCGCCGCCTGTGCGGGTTTCGCGCTGAACAGCAGGGCGACCGCCGCCGCCATCAAGGCGGTGGCCGGCATGAAGCCGAGCGGCACCAGGGACAGCGCATACAGCACCATCGCCAGCACCAGCATGGGCGGAGCTGCCAAGCGCTCGGGCCGTTCAAAACCATGCACCGGCTGCACCACCAGAATGGCGCCGCACAGCCCCATCACCAGTGCGATGGTGATGGGAAAGGGCGAAGGCCCCAGCGGGTCTGCCGCGAAGGGCACCACCAGGTTCCAGGCCGAAAACCCGGCCGCGCAGGCGATGCCGATGAAGGCCAGCCCGAGCAGCCGGTCGGCGATCACTGCGCCACCTGAACCATGCCCACATCGCGGGCCAGCTGGCGGTATTCGGCGACGCGTTGCCGCGCCAGGGCGGCGAATTCCTCGCCGACCATGTTGAATTCGAACAGGCCCTGGGCGTTGCGCTGTTCGGGCCAGGTGGGGTGCGCCTGCAGGCGGCGCAGCGCGTCCACCCAGTAGTTATAGGCGGCATCGGGCATTTGCGGCGGGCCATAGAAGCCGCGCACGATCGGCCATTCCACATCCACGCCCTGTTCGCGCGCGGTGGGGATATTGGCGAAGCGGCCGGGCAGGCGCTGGGCGGACATCACCGCAAGCAGGCGGATCTGCCCGGCATCCAGCTGGCCACCCACTTCCGAGGCGTCGCCCGGGAAGACCTGGATATGGCCGCCGAGCAGTGCCGCCATCGCTGCACCGCCGCCCTCGAAGGGGACATAGCGCATGCGGCGCGGATCCTGGCCGGCGGCGCGCGCAACCAGGGCGATCTTGGTCCAGTCCTGGCTGCCGACGGCGCCGGACGATCCCACAGGCACGGCCGAGACATTGGCGCGGAAGGCCGCGATCAGATCAGCCAGCGTGCGGAAAGGGCTGTCGGCCTTGACCGCGATCACGCCGAAATCGGCGCCGATCGCGCCGATCCAGCGGACATCGTTTTCACCGAAGCGGCCGAAGCGGCCCTGCGCCATGTTCAGCCACGAACCCGTGGAGAAGGCCACCAGCACATTGGGGTCACGCGGGCGCTGGGCGTTGATGTGGTTGATCGCCACCGCGCCGATGCCGCCTGGCATGTTCTGCGTGCGGATCGGCACCGGAACGATGTTCTGTTCCTGCATGACGCGCGTGGTCAGGCGGCATGTCAGGTCGAAGCCGCCGCCAGGGGCTGCGGGCGCGATGCATTCGGGGTTCTGTGGCGTGAAGCCCTGCGCCACTGCGATGGCGGGCAGCAGGACAGGTGCGGCGAGAAGCGCGCGGCGATTCATGTGGGTTCCTCCCGGTCGGATTCTGGACGATCCGCGATGCCTCAACTCGATCAAAGTCGCAAGCCGTGTAATGGAAGTCCAGCGTTGTCCGCTTGCGACACAGTTACGCTTGCGTCACGCAGCCGCCCGTTCCAGCCGGTCCTTCAGGCGATACCAGTTGCCCACGATGGGCAGGAACCATGGCACGCCATTGTAGAAGGGGCGGGTGGGGAAGGGCAGGTCGTCCAGCGCGAAGGGCGCATTCGCCGCACCGGCCATTTTCAGCGCCACATTGTGGCCGAGCCAGGTGGCCATCGCGACCCCGCTGCCCTGGCAGCCGCCAGCGTAGAAGATATCGTCCTGGCGGCCGATATGCGGCAGGTAGTCGAAGGTGAAGGCGACATTGCCGTTCCAGGCGTGCGTCAGCGTCACGCCGCGCAGTTCGGGAAAGACATCGCACATGGTCTGGTACAGGCGCGGTGCCGCCTGTTCGGGCGTTTCCTGCGCGAAGGAGGCACGGCCGCCCCACAGCACGCGCCTGCCATCCGGCGAGGGCCGGAAATAGTTCAGCACCAGCTTGGTGTCGGACATCATGCGCAGCTTGGGAAAGAGCTTTTCGATCAGCGCGGGGTCCAGTTCCTCGGTCGCGATGATATAGCTGGCCAGCGGCACCATGCGGCGCGCGAACCACGGATTGGCGGTTCCGCGCTTGTCGAGCGAATAGCCATTGGTTGCGGTCAGCACCTGTTCGGCGTGGATTTCGCCCTGGTCGGTGTGGATGACGAAGCCCTGCTTCTTCTCGATGCGCGTGACGCGCACGCCATCGACCAATATCGCACCGGCGCGCTCAGCGGCCGCGGCCAGGCCGCGCGCGTATTTGCCGGGGTGCAGGCTGCCCGTGGCCTCGGCGTGCATGCCGCCATGGTAGTGGTCGGTGCCGATGAATTCGCGCTGGCGCTCGCGCGGGATCATGGCGGTGGGCAGGCCTGACATCTCGGCGATGCGCGCGGCACCGGCTTCCAGCGCGCGATAATGCTTGGGTGTCCAGGCGCCGACGAAGCGGCCCACGCGCTTGTAGTCGCAATCGATCCCCTCGCGCGCGATGGTCTCCTCGATGAAGGGGAAGCTGCCGCCGCAGGCCGCCATGATTTCCTTCGCGCGCGCCTCTCCATAGCGCTGTGTCAGCGGCCCGCGCGCCACCTTCAACCCGCCCGAGACCATGCCGCCATTGCGCGATGATGCGCCCCAGCCGATGCGCTCAGCGTCCAGCACCACGACCTCATGGCCCAGGCGCCGCAGCGTGAGCGCGGCCGAAAGCCCGGCATAGCCACCGCCCACCACGGCCACCCGCGTCTGCCGCGGCAATGCGTTGTCGCGGTCCGGCGGTTCGGCCGCTTCCCACCACCAGGGAAGCGATTTGAATCCGGGCGCGAAGATCTCTGTTGGCATTCGGGGCTTCCCAAGCAGCGTGTTGGCGTGGAAGCTTTCCCCTCTGGCGTGCTTCTTGCAAGGCCCGCCGCAGCAAACGGAGAGCATGGGATGGCACAAAGCTTCCAGCAGGATTGCGTCGAACTGGCGCTGCGCCGCTTCCGCGCAGGCGAGATCGACCGCCGCACGCTGATCGCGGGCCTGGCCGCTTTGGGGGCAGCACCGGCCCTGGCGCAAGCGACGCGGAACCTGGTGATGGTGAACTGGGGCGGCATCGCCAACCAGGCTTTCGGCCAGTTCTATGGCGAGCCTTTCGCCACCGCCAATGCCGGCTGGCGCGTTACGCAGGACAGCACCGGGCCCTCCGCCGGGCGTATCCGCAGCATGGTCGAAAGCGGCCGTGTCACCTGGGATATCTGCGACAGTTCGGCCACCACGGCGGTGCTTCTGGGCGGGCAGAACATGCTGGCCCCCATCAATTATTCCATCGTCGATCGGGCCAATGTCACGGGTCCGGTCTTCGCGATGGAACACGGCGCCGCGCCCTATTCCTTCAGCTCCGTGCTGGCCTATGACAGCGCGCGCTTCCCCAATGGGCCGCCCACCTCCTGGGCGGATTTCTGGGATCTGCGCCGCTTTCCGGGGCAGCGGCTGCTGCGGCGTGATGCGGTGGGCGCGCTGGAGGCCGCGAGCATGTCGATGGGCCGCACCATCCAGAACACCTATCCGCTGGATGTGCGCGCGGCGATCCGTCGCGTGGGCGAAATTCGCCGCAACTGCGTGTTCTGGAATTCCGGCGCCGAGAGCGAACAATTCCTGCGCACCGGCGAGGCGGTGATGGGCCAGATCTGGCACACCCGCGCCAATGTGCTGCAGCGCGAAACCAATGGCCGTATCCGCTTCATCTGGAACCAGGCGCTGCTGCAGCCGGGCATTTTCGTCATCCCGCGCGGCGCGCCGGGTGGCGAGATGGTGCAGCGCCTGCTGGCCAGCATGCTAGCGAACGAGGACGCGCAGGTGGGCCTGTTGCAGATGCTGGGCAATGGCCCGACCAACCCGCGCGCGGCCGCGAAGGTGCCCACCGAATTCCGCGCGGTGAACCCGACCGAGCCCGCCAATGCCGCGCAGCAGGTGCCCATCGACGGCGTCTGGTGGGGCCGCAACTATGCCCAGGTGAACCAGGACTATCTGGACACCATCACGGGTTGAGCACGCTGCTGATCAAGTCCGGCGGGGCGGCGGGCTTCGTGGAATGGCAGCGCCATTTCGCGGAACTCGCCCCCGGCCTGACCACCCTGTTCTGGGACGACGCGACCGACGCCGATTACGCGCTGGTCTGGGACCCTGAACCTGGGCGGCTTGCCGCCATGCCGAGCCTGCGCTGCATCTTCGGCGCGGGTGCGGGCGTGGATGGCATCACGCGCGATCCGGATTGGCCGCGCCACATCCCGCTGGTGCGCATGACGCCCGCGGGTGCCGCGCAACGCATGGCCGAATATGTCGGCTGGGCGGCGCTGCATCTGATCCGCGGCGGGCGGCGCATGGCGCTGCAACAGGCGCGTGCCGCCTGGGAGGATTTCGAGCACCCTTCGGCACCGGATATCCGCGTGGGCATCATGGGCCTGGGCGTGATGGGCGCGCGCGTCGCGCAGGTGCTGCGCGCGATGGGCTTTCCGGTGATGGGGTGGTCGCGCAGCGCAAAGGGCATGCCGGGCATCGCTGAATTCCACGGCGATGCCGGCCTGGCCGCGATGCTGGCGCAGACCGACATGCTGATCTGCCTGCTGCCCGCGACGGCCGCGACGCGGCGCATCCTGAGCGCGCCGCTGCTGGCGCAGCTGCCGCGCAGCGCGATGCTGATCAATGCCGCGCGCGGCTGGCACCAGGAATTGCCGGACATTCTGGCGGCCCTGGATTCCGGCCAGTTGTCGCAGGCCGTGCTGGATGTCTTCGACCCAGAACCCCTGCCGGCCGAGAGCCCAGCCTGGGCGCACCCCAAGCTGACCGTGACGCCGCATGTCGCAAGCCTGCCCTCGCGGCGCGAGCGCGCGGCCTTCGTGGCGCAGCAGATCGCTGTGCTGGAATCCGGCGGCACACCCGCGCCGCTCTACGACCCGGAGCACGGCTATTGAAACCGCCCGTCCCGCCCGATCCGAACCACATCCCCACCGAACAGGAACTGCGTGAGGACCTGGCCGCCGCCTACCGGCTGATTGCGCATTTCGGGATGACGGATCTGATCTTCACGCACCTGTCCGTGCGCGTGCCGGGGCCGGGCCACCGCTTCCTGGTCAACCCCTACGGCATGCTGTTCGAGGAGATCACCGCGTCATCGCTGGTGGTGGTGGATGCGGATGGCGAGCCTGTGCAGCCCACCGCCTGGCCCGTGAACCCGGCAGGCTTCGTGATCCACTCCGCTTTGCATCGCGGCCGCGATGACGCGCATTGCGTGATGCACACGCACACGCTGGCCGGCATGGCGGTGGCGGCGCAAACCGGCGGGCTGCTGCCCTTGAACCAGATCAGCACCGAATTCCACGGCCGCGTCGCGATGCATGATTACGAAGGCATCGCTGATGACGACAACCTGTCGGAACGCGAACGCCTGGTGGACCATATGGGCGACAAGCCCTGCATGATCCTGCGCCATCACGGCCTGCTGACGGTGGGCCGCACGGTCGCGGAGGCCTTCTACTGGATGTACTATCTGGAAACGGCATGCCGCATCCAGGTCACCGCGCAATCCACCGGCGTGGCCTTGTCGCTGCCGCCGCTGGGCGTGGTGGAACATGCCAGCCGGCAATTCACCACAGGCGCCAACAAGGGCTGGCTGCCCTGGCAGGCGTTGCGCCGAAAACTCGACCGCGAGCAGCCGGGTTATCGCGCATGAGCACCGCTCTGGAACTGAACGCGCTGTCCAAGCGCTACGGCAGTTTTGTCGCGGTGGAGAATGCGGAATTGCGCGTCGAACGCGGCGCCTTCCTGACACTGCTGGGGCCTTCCGGCTCGGGCAAGACGACCATCCTGATGATGATCGCGGGCTTCACCGAACCGACACAGGGCCGCATCCTGCTGGACGGCCGCGACATCACCGCGCTGCCGCCGGAGCGGCGCGATTTCGGCATGGTCTTCCAGGGCTATGCGCTGTTTCCGCACATGACGGTGGCGGAGAATATCGCCTTTCCGCTGCGGGTGCGCGGCATGACCAAGGCCACGCGGGATGAGAAGGTGCGCGGCGCGCTGGATCTGGTGCAGCTGACGGGTTTCGCGGACCGCCTGCCGAAGCAACTCTCCGGCGGGCAACAGCAACGCGTGGCGCTGGCCCGCGCGCTGGTCTTCGACCCGGCGCTTCTGCTGCTGGACGAACCGCTCTCCGCCCTGGACAAGAAACTGCGCGCCGAATTGCAGGATGAGTTGCGCGCGCTGCACCGCCGCGTCGGCCGCACCTTCATCAACGTTACGCATGACCAGGATGAGGCGCTGTCGCTGTCCGATACAGTCGCCATTCTGAACCACGGCAGGTTGCAGCAGGTGGGCGCGCCGGCAGAACTTTACGAACGCCCCCGCACGCGCTTCGTGGCCGATTTCCTGGGCAAATCCAACTTCATCCGCGGCCGCGCGGAACCCGGCCTGGTGCATGCCGGCGGCGTCACGCTGCGCCAGCATGACGCAACCAGCGGCGATGTCCTGCTCTCCCTGCGCCCCGAAAAAATCGCGATCGCGGAGGGCGACAACGCGCTCGATGGCCGCATCGCCAGCTGGTCCTATCTGGGCGCGGGCTATGCGCTGGTCGTGGACACCGCGCTCGGCGCGCTGCGCGTGCATTTGCCATCCTGGCGCGCGCCCGTCGCACCGGCGGAAGGCCTGCAACTTCGCATAGCCTTCGCCGCCGACGCCGCCACCATCGTGCAGGATGACGCCGATGCGCCGTGACGCCGGCTGGTGGGCGCTGCTGCTGCCCGCCTTCCTGCTGCTGAGCGTGTTCTACATCGTTCCGATCGTGCAGGTGCTCGCCATCTCCTTCATGGAGCCCGAGCCTGGCTTCGGCAATTACGAACGCATCGCGACCAATCTCTCGGTGCAGCGCGTGCTGCTGACCACGGCGCGCATCTGCATCATCACCACGGCCATCGCGTTGTTCCTGGGCTATGCGCTGGCCTATGCCATCACGCTCGCCAGCGAAAACGCCCGCCGCTGGTGGCTGCTCTGCGTGCTGGTGCCGCTGTGGATTTCGGTCCTCGTGCGCGCCTTCGCCTGGGTCACGCTGCTGCGCCGCCAGGGCCTCATCAACCAGACGCTGATGGAGACCGGCGTGATCGCCGAACCCCTCGCCTTGGTGTGGAACGAGTTCGGCATCATCGTGGGCATGGTGCACTACATGGTGCCCTATGCGGTGCTGCCCATGCTGGCCTCGATGCGCGAGATCGACCCGCGTCTGCTCGCCGCCGCGCGCGGCATGGGGGCCTCGCGCATCCAGGTCTTCACGCGCATTTTCTTCCCGCTCTCCGCCCCCGGCCTGGTGGCCGCCGGCGTGCTGGTCTTCATCTTCTCGCTGGGCTTCTACGTGACACCGGCCATCCTCGGCGGCGGGCGCACGCTGATGGTCGCCGAATGGATCAGCCTGCAGATCCTGGACCTGATCCGCTGGGGGCTGGGCACGATGATGGCGACGCTGCTGGTGGTGACCATCCTGGTCACGCTCGCGGTGTTCTCGCGCGTGGTGAATCTGCGCAGGCTCTTCGGGGGGGCGCGATGATGGGCGGCTACAAGCCCGGCTGGTTCGCGCGCACGCTCTCCTGGGGCACGGCGGCCTATCTGGTGCTGCCGATCCTGATCGTGATTCCCGTCTCGCTGACCGATCAGCGATTCCTGTCGCTGCCGCATCACGGCCTCTCGCTGCGCCATTACGCGACCGTCTTCGCCTCACCGGAATGGATCGGCTCCATCCTGCAATCCTTCTGGATCGCGCTGGCCGCGACCGTGCTCTCGGTGGTCGCCGGCACGCTCTTCGCCGTCGCCGCCTGGCGCCTGGACCGCCGCAGCACGCAAATTCTCTCGGCGCTGATGCTGTTGCCACTCATCGTGCCCAGCATCGTCTATGCCATCGGCCTCTACCGCTATTTCGGCTGGTGGGATTTGCTGGACCGCTTCCTCGGCGTGGTCATCGCCCATGGTGTCACCGGCATCCCCTATGTCGTCATCACCGTCTCGGCCGCACTCGCCAGCTTCGACCCGCGCCTCGAACAAGCCGCCCGCGGCATGGGCGCTTCCCTGCCGCAGGTGCTGCGCTGGGTCATCCTGCCGCGCATCATGCCGGGCGTGGTCTCGGGTGCGATTTTCGCCTTCATCCATTCCTGGGACGAGCTGATCATCGTGCTGTTCATCGCCAGCCGCGACGTGTTCACGCTGCCGCGCCGCATCTGGGACGGCATCAACGAAAACCTTGACCCCGCCATGGCCGCGGTCGCCGTGCTGCTGATCGGCATGACGCTGATCCTGCTGCTGCTGGACATGCTGGTCAGGCGCAGGCGCGATGATTGAGCGAGCCTTGACCATGCGCGCGCTCCGCCACAGCATCGCGCCATGATTGCGGATGTGATCCTTGCCGGGGGGCGCATCTTCCGTGGCCTTGATGCAGGCTTCACGGAGGCTGTGGCGCTGCGCGATGGCCGCGTTCTGGCGCTGGGCGCGCAGGCGCTGGACGCAGTGGGCAGCACCACGCGCCGCATCGATCTGGCCGGGCGCGTCGCCATCCCGGCCTTCAACGAAGCGCATATGCACCTGTTGCCCTTCGGCCTCACGCTGACCCAGGTGAAGCTGCGCGCGGAGGAGGTGCGCACACTCTCCGAGGTGCAATCGCGCATCCGTACCGCGGCCGAGACCACACCGCGCGGCGAGTGGATCAACGGTTGGGGCTATGACCATGGCGCACTCGATGTGAAGCGCCACCCGACCGTCGCCGAACTCGACCGCGCGGCGCCCGAGCACCCTGTCTTCATCATGCGCACCTGCGGCCATATGGGTGTGGCCAACACGGCCGCCCTGCGTGCCGCCGGCATCGGCCACAACACGCCCGACCCCGAAGGCGGCGTGATCGAACGCCGCGACGGCGCGCTGACCGGCCTGATTCAGGAACGCGCGCTGACGCTGATCAAGCACGCCATGCCCGCGCCCAGCCAGGCGCGCATGGTGGATGCCATCCACGCTGCGGGGCGGCACTTGGCCGCGCAGGGCTTTGCCAGCGCCACCGACATGAATGTCGGCATGACAGCGGGCCTCGATGAGATCGCCGCCTACCAGGCATCGGACCCGCTGCAACGCATGTGGCTGGTGCTGGCCGCCAACCCAGAAGGCATCGCCGAGGCCGCCGCCATGCAGCCCTGGCGCGCCGGCGATGACCCGCAGGCCATGCTGCGCTGGGGTGGCGCCAAGGTCTTCGCCGATGGCAGTGCCGGCGGCCTGACCGCGGCCTTCTTCGATCCCTATCTGCAGGGCGGCACCGGCGTCTTCACCTTCCCCACCGAGACGATGCACGCGCTGCTCGCGCGCTATCACGCGCTCGGCTGGCAGCTCGACATCCACGCCATTGGTGACGCCGCGATCGAGCAGGTGCTGACCGGCATGGAAGCCGCCGGCGCCACGCCCGATCGCCGCCACCGCATCGAACACTGCGGCTTCGTCACCCGCGATCAGCGCCGACGCATGCTGGCGCGCGGCATCATCCCCGTGCCGCAGCCGCTGTTCATGTACGAGTTCGGGGATCTGTATGTGCGCAACCTTAGCGTGGCGCGCGCCGAAGCCGCATACCCGATGCGCACTTGGCTCGACGAAGGCCACCATCCCAGCGCGTCATCGGACGCCCCGGTCTGCACCACCGACCCCTTCCTCAACCTCTTCACCATGGTCACGCGCGAGACCAACCAGGGCACGGTGCTGGGCGCCGACCAGCGCCTGACCATCGAAGAAGCGGTGCACTGCGCCACTTGGTGCGGCGCCTACAGCACCTTCGCCGAAACCTCCCGCGGCACGCTCGAACCCGGCATGGACGCCGACATCGCCGTCCTGTCGCAGGACATCTTCGCCTGCCCGCCCGAGGCTCTGCCCATCACCCACGCCGACATCACGCTTCGCAGCGGCATCCCCATCCATGACCGCCACGGGGAATTCGCCTGATGCGCCGCTACGCCATGCAACGCATCGCACTCGCGCTGCCTGTCTTGTTCGGCGTGCTGTTGATCGGCTTCCTGCTGATGCAGGTGGTGCCCACCGACCCCGCCACCGTTCGCGCCGGGCCGCAAGCGACCCAGGAAGTCATCGCCGAAATCCGCGCTGAACTCGGCCTGGACCGCCCCATCTGGGAGCAATTCGCCCTCTATCTCTGGCGCCTGGCGCAGGGCGATCTCGGCGTCTCCATCATCAACAATGTGCCCGTCACGCAGGAGCTCTCCAGCACCATCGGCCCGACGCTCGAGTTGATGTTCGCATCCCTCATCTGGTCGATCCCGCTCGGCATTTTTCTCGGCACAATCGCGGCCTATTGGCGCGGTTCGCTGCTGGATCGCGTCGTCATGGCGATTTCCGTCGCGGGCGTCTCGATCCCGGTCTTCTTCCTAGGTCTGGTGCTCATCTGGATCGTTGGTTTCCAGTGGCAGCTGCTGCCCTTCACCGGCCGCGCCGGCCCGCTCTGGACCCTCGAGGGTATCAAGGCTGTCATCCTTCCCGCCATCACGCTGGGCGGCGTTTTCGTGGGCCCCGTCGCGCGCATGACGCGCACCGCCGTCGTCGACACGCTCTCCGCCGATCATGTCCGCACTGCGCGTGCCAAGGGCCTGACCGAGCGCCTGGTGGTGCTGCGCCACGCACTGCGCAACGCGCTGATCCCGGTGGTCACCCTCATCGGCCTGCAGATCGGCTTCCTCCTCGGCGGCGCGGTCGTGACGGAAACCATTTTCTCCTGGCCCGGCGTCGGGCGCCTGGCCGTGGGCGCCATCACCTCCTCGGATTTCCCGATGGCGCAGGGCACCATCATCGTCCTCTCCGCCGGCTTCATCCTGATCAATCTGACGGTCGACCTGCTCTACGCCGTGCTCGACCCGCGGGTGCGCTTGTCGTGATGGCCACCCTCTCAGCGCTGTGCGCCGGACCGGCGCTCCGGCCAGCGGTGCCAGCATGAGCGCCGCAAACGCCGCCCCGATCCGCCCCGGTGCGCTGCGCATGTTGGTGCGCGATGTGGGCGCTGCCATGTCGCTGGGCTTCGTCACGCTGGTGCTGCTCGCCGCCATCTTCGCGCCGCTGCTGCCGCTGCGCGACCCCTATGACACCAACCTGATGGCGATCATGCAGCCGCCCGATGCCGAGTATTGGTTCGGCACCGATGGCCAGGGCCGCGACATCTTCTCGCGCTGCATACACGGCCTGCAGGTCACGCTCTTCATGGGCCTGGCCTCGCTGCTGGCCGGCGGTTCGCTCGGCGCGCTGATCGGCTTCACGGCGGCCTATTTCAAGCGGCTCGACGGCGCGCTGATGCGGCTGATGGACATTCTCCTGTCCTTCCCCGCCATCCTCTTCGGCCTCGCGCTCGCGGCCATCTTCGGCCCAGGCCTGACCTCGGTGATCATCGCGCTGTCGATCGCGACCGTGCCGTTGATGGCCCGCATCGTGCGCGGCGCTGCACTCGTCGTCATGGGGCTGGACTACATCGAAGCCGCGCGGGCCATCGGCATGGGTGACGCCCGCCTCATGCTGCGCCACCTGGCACCCAATTGCCTGTCGCCGATCTTCGTCTTTTCCACGCTGCGGCTGGGGCAGGTGATCCTGCTGGGCTCGGCGCTGTCCTTCCTCGGCCTCGGCGCGCAGCCGCCCACGGCTGAACTCGGCGCCATGGCGGCGCAGGGGCGGAATTTCCTGTTCATCGCGCCGCATATCAGCGTCATTCCATCCATGCTGATCTTCGCCGTGGTGCTGGCCTTCAACGTGCTGGGGGATGCGATGCGTGATGCGCTCGACCCCCGGCTTCGCATCTGACCGATAACCCTGGGAGACACATGATGAAGCGACACTGGAAGTGGCTGGCCGCAGCGGCGCTGACCGCCATCACCGCGGCACCCGCGCTCGCGCAGCAGGCGCGCAACACCATCACCATCATGCGCGAGATCGACGCCGATCGCTACGATCCGCACCGCTCCACAGCGCTCGCCGCGGGTGAGGTGCTGACCATGCTGTCCGACACGCTGGTCACCATCGACTATGACATGCGCACCATCCGCCCGGGCCTTGCGGAACGCTGGGAGGTCTCGCCCGATGGCCTGACCTACACCTTCCATCTGCGCAGCGA
>JAIXVH010000327.1 GCA_027483125.1 Acetobacteraceae bacterium
GCCAGGATCCGCCCCCCTTCTACACCGCGCACCTTTTCATGTGCACCAACCGCCGGCCCGACGGCCACAAGCGCGGCAGCTGCGCCGAACGCGGGAGCGAACCGCTGCGCGACTACATGAAGGCGCGCGCGAAGGAACTCGGCATCCCAAATATCCGCGTGAATACAGCCGGTTGCCTGGAGCGCTGTGAATTTGGTCCTGCGCTGGTGATCTACCCCGAAGGCGTCTGGTACCGGCCCACCACGCGTGAGGATATCGACGAAATCCTCTCGGTGCATGTGCAAGGCGGCGGGCGCGTGCAGCGCCTGATGCTGACGGAGAAGGATGTCGTCTGACAGCATTTTTGCCGTCGCCTCGGGCGCGGGGCGCGCCGCGGTCGCGCTGATGCGGCTGTCGGGGCCGGCGGCCGGCCCGGCGCTGGATGCGCTGTGCGGCCGGCCCGCCCCGCGCCATGCCAGCCTGCGCCGCCTGCGCCATGCCGGCGAAACGCTCGATGAAGCGCTGGTGCTGTGGTTCCCGGGGCCGGCCTCCTACACCGGGGAGGACAGCGCGGAGCTGCATTTGCATGGTGGCCCGGCGGTGGTGACAGCGGTGGCGGATGCGCTGGTGGCGCTTGGCCTGCGCCCGGCCGAACCCGGCGAATTCACCCGCCGCGCCTTCGCCCATGGAAGGCTGGACCTGACCGCGGCCGAGGGCATCGCCGACCTGATCGCCGCCGAGACCGAGGCCCAGCGCCGCCAGGCCCTGCGCCAGGCCGGCGGTGCGCTGGCCGCCCGCGCCGCCGCCTGGACCGAACGCGCCACGCGCCTTCTGGCCCGGCAGGAGGCCTTCATCGAATTCGAGGATGAGGATTTGCCGCCCGGCCTGGACGATGCCGTGGCCGCCGAGGCCCTGGTCCTGCGCGCCGAACTGGCCGCCGAAATCGCCGGCGCCGCCCGCGCCGAAGCCCTGCGCGAGGGTGTGCGCGTGGCGATACTGGGCGCGCCTAATGCTGGAAAATCATCGCTGCTGAACGCGTTGGCCGGGCGGGATGCGGCCATCGTCTCGCCCCAGGCCGGCACCACGCGCGATGTGGTCGAGGCCCGCATGATCCTGGCCGGGGTGCCGGTGGTGCTGGCCGACACCGCAGGCCTGCGCGCCACCGCCGACGCCATCGAGGCCGAGGGCATCCGCCGCGCCCGCGCCCAGGCCGAGATGGCCGAGATCACGCTGGCCGTCTTCGCCGCCGATGCCGCGCCGGATGCCGAGACCCTGGCGCTGGACGCCATCCGCGTCATCAACAAGTCCGACCTGGCGCCGCCGCCGCTGGAAGGGATCGCCGTCTCCGCCCACACCGGCGCCGGGCTGGACACGCTGCGCGCCGCGCTGGAGACGGCCGTGCGCGCCCGCGCCGGTGTGGCCGACCAGGCCGGCCTGACCCGCCCGCGCCACCGCGCGGCCCTGGCCGATGCGGTGGCCGCGCTCGACCTGCTGCCCGAAGCGCCCCTGCCCGAGCTGCGCGCCGAGGCGCTGCGCGGCGCGGTGCGGGCGCTGGGCCGGCTGACCGGGCGCGTCGGCGTGGAGGCCGTGCTGGACCTGGTGTTCTCCGAGTTCTGCATCGGCAAATAGCGGTTGATCACCGAAGGCGAAGCCTCAGCCACGAATCAAGCGCCCCTGATGAGCGGAAGCATTAGCGCGGCGGGCTTTCGCGGCGTATACGCCCGCCCATGAACACGGATTTCGATGTGGTGGTGGTAGGCGGCGGCCATGCCGGCTGCGAGGCGGCGGCCGCGGCGGCCCGTTGCGGCGCGCGCACCCTGCTGCTGACGCATAAGCGCGACACCATCGGCGAGATGTCCTGCAACCCGGCCATTGGCGGCATCGGCAAGGGGCATCTGGTGCGGGAGGTGGACGCGCTGGACGGCATCATGGGCCGCGCCGCCGATGCCGCGGGCATCCATTTCAAGCTGCTGAACCGCAGCAAGGGGCCGGCGGTGCGCGGGCCTCGGGCGCAGGCCGACCGGCGGCTGTACCGCGAGGCCGTGCAGCGCCTGCTGGCCGAAACACCGGGGCTGGTGGTGCAGGCCGATGCGGCGGAGGGGCTGCTGCGGCAGGGCGCGCGCATCACCGGCGTGCTGGGCGCGTCGGGCACGGAATACCGGGCGGGTGCGGTCATCATCACCACCGGCACCTTCCTGCGCGGGATGATCCATATCGGCCATGAACGCCGCCCCGCCGGCCGGGTGGGCGATGCGCCGGCGGTGGGGCTGGCACTGGCCTTGGAATCGCTGGGCCTGCCCATGGCGCGGCTGAAGACCGGCACCCCGCCGCGGCTGGATGGCCGCACCATCGACTGGGCCGCACTCGAGATGCAGCCGGGCGACGAGACGCCCGAGCCACTCTCCTGGATGACCACGCGCATCTCCAACCCGCAGGTGCAATGCGGCATCACCTGGACCACCGGCGCCATGCACGACCTCATCCGCGCGAACCTGGAAGGCAGCGCGGTCTATGGCGGGCGCATCCAGGGGGTGGGGCCGCGCTATTGCCCCTCCATCGAGGACAAGGTGGTGCGCTTCGCCGACAAGGAGCGCCACCAGGTCTTCCTGGAACCCGAAGGCCTGGACGACCCGACGGTCTACCCGAACGGCATCTCCACCAGCCTGCCCGAAACGGTCCAGGCCGCGATGGTGGCCAGCATGCCCGGGCTGGAACGCGCCGTGATCCTGCGGCCC
>JAIXVH010000059.1 GCA_027483125.1 Acetobacteraceae bacterium
CATCCAGCTTGCGCGGACGGCTGTCGATCCAGCCGAAGCACAGCGCCTCATCCACCGCGTCATCCACGGTCAGGGCGCCATGGCCCTTGCGCGGGATGACGAGCCAGACACTGTCGGTCTGCACGTGATGCGCCGCCAACCAGGCGCGCCAGGCGGTGCGATCCGCGCAGCGCAACATGGGCGGCTCGGCCATGTCAGGCCTCGGTCAGCACGCTCGGATGGAAGAGCTCCTCCGGCGCCATGTCGCGCGCGATCAGCCCATCGGCGCCGGCGAAGCGGATCATCGCGGCCACCTCCTCGCGGTTGCGCGCGAAGCCGATGGGCCAGGGATCGCCGCCCATCGCGGCGCGCTGTTCTTCGAAGGCGGCGGCGACCCAGGGCATGGAGACGCGCAGCACGTTGATCAGCGAGAGTTCCTCCAGCGCGATGGCGCGGGCGCGGGCGAAGGCGCGGTAGATCTCCACCGGCAGCCAGGGATGCGCTTCGGCGATATCCTTGCGCACCGCCATGCAGTGCATGATCGGGAAGAACGTCGTGCGCGCGTGCCAGGCGCGTTCTTCGGCCGCGTAATCGGGCCAGAGGCGCGTGACAGTGCCACGCGCCAGACCGCCCGGAATGCGCGGGCCGATCAGCGCATCGGCGCGGCCGGCCTCCAGCGCGGCTTCCGGGTCCTCACCCAGCGGCGCCAGGTCATGGCCGGGCGGCGGCGCGATGGCCACGCGTTCGCCGCCCGAACGCCAGCGGATGGCACGCGTGTCCACTCCATATTGCTCGCGCAGGAAGCCGCGTACCCAGAGGGCTGCCGTCTGCTGGAATTCCGGCAGCGCGACCACGCGGCCTTCCAGATCCTTGGGTGTCGTGATGCCCGCGCCGGCGCGCAGATAGACGCCGCTGTGGCGGAAGGCGCGCGAGGGGAAGACCGGCACGCCCACATAGGGGCTGTCGCCGCGCGCGGTGGTGACGATGTGGCTGCCCATGGAGAGTTCCGTCACCGCGAAGGCGCGATCGCGCAGGGCACGGCGGAAGATATCCTCGGGCTCGCCGGGCAGCATCACGAATTCCACGCCGGGGATGGTCACGCGGCCATCCAGGATGGGGCGGGTGCGGTCGGAGGCCGTGCAGGCCAGGGTCAGTTGCAGCTTCACAGATTCTCCGGGGTGAAGGGCAGGCGTGCAGGACGCACGCCGAGTGCCGAATGGATGCCACCGGCGATGGCGGCGATGGTCGGCGCCATGCTGGCCTCGCCCGCGCCCAGCGGTGGCTGGTCGGGGCGCGGGATCAGCCGCACATCCACGCGCGGCACATCGGGGAAGCGCAGCACCGGGTATTCCGCCCAGGAATCGCTGATGTTGCGCGTGGCGTCATGCCGCGACTGCTCATGCAGCGCGACCGAGACGGCGTGCAGCGCGCCGCCTTCGATCTGGTTCGCCGCACCATCGGGGTTGATCACCTCGCCCATGTCGACCGCGATGTGCAGTTCGCGCACGCGCACGCGCGCCTCGGCTTCCACGCGCGCGACCACGGCGCACCAGGCGCCCAGGCCCTTGTAGCGCGCCACCGCAATACCGGTGCCGGGCGCGCGGCGGCGCCAATTGGCCATGCTGGCCGCGGTTTCCAGCACCGCGCGGGCGCGCGCATCGGTCAGATGCGCCAGGCGATAATCCAGCGGGTCCTGGCCGGCGGCCTCGGCCAATTCATCCATCACGCTTTCGATGGACCAGACATTGATCAGCGCGCCCAAGCCACGCAGCGCGGAGGTGCGGATGGGCATCTCCGTCACGCGCTTCAATTCCACGCGCTGGTTGGGAATGTCATACAGCGGCACGGCATTGCGCTGCGCGCCGCCGCCACCGGCCAGCGGCGGATTGATCGCCGCCGGGATGGGCTTGCCGCCGGGGATCAAGGGCGCCGACAGCAAGGTCGGATCGGGCGAACGCCCGGGGCGCGAGGAATGCCCGTTGGAGACGATGCGCGAGGCCCAATGCGTGATGCGCCCATCGGCACCCGTGGTCGCGGCCACGCGCACGCGCATGGCAGGCGAGAGCGGCGCGGAGCCCAGTTCCTGCTGGCGGTTCCACAGCATGCGCACCGGCGTGCCGGGCAGCGCGCGCGCGGCCAATGCGGCGTCCAAGGCCACATCATCCGCGCCGTTATGGCCGTAGCAGCCGCTGCCTTCGGCATGGATCACCGTGACCTGCGCGGGGTCCAGCAGCAGCGCCTTGGCCAGATCCGTGCGCAGATTGTACGGCCCCTGCGTGTGGCTGAAGACCGTGACACCGCGCTGGTGCCATTGCGCGATGGCGCAGCAAAGGCCGACCGAGCCATGCGCGAAAAACGGCCGGGTGAATTCGCGCGCGATGGTCGCGGGCGCGGTGTCGCCCTTGTCGATCACCAGCGATTCCTCGCCGGGTGCGGCGTCCATCCAGGCATGGATATCGGCGGGCAGTTCGTCCGGCGTGGTCCATTGCGCGCGCGCGGTGATGCGGCGCGCGGCCAGTTCGGCGGCGTGTTCCTCGGGCGCGATGACGGCCAGGAAACTGCCGTCGCGCACCAGCATCGCGCCGCCGGGCAGCGCGACATCGGGCAGATCCGTGAGGCGCGCACTGGCCGCGGGCGGGTGGATCACGCGCGCATGGCGCATGTTCGGCAGGCGGATGTCATGGATCATCCGCGCCTCGCCGAAAATCTTGGCGGGCAGGTCTATGCGCGGTGCGGACAGGCCGACGATGCGCCGCGCCTCGGGTGGCTTGGGGCGCGCATCGGCGGGCGCTTCGCAGTCCAGCAGCCCGCGATCGGCCAGTGCGGCGTAGCTGCCGATGGCACCAAGGGGGCCGTGGAA
>JAIXVH010000032.1 GCA_027483125.1 Acetobacteraceae bacterium
ACCCAGGAGGGCCAGCCCACCGAGGTGACCGGGTGGCGATAGGCGCTGCCGGCATGCAGGCAGAGCGGCAGGTCGTGCCGCACCAGCGCTTCATAGACCGGCCAATGCGCGCGCCGGCCATGCTGGATTTCATTGCCCATGACCAGGCGGAGTGCCTGCACGAAGCGCCGGTCCGGCGCGAGGCGCTCGATCTCGGCCACCGCGTGCTCGGGTTCATTGGGCAGGATGATGGCCGCGCGCAGGCGCGGGTCGCGGTCCAGCCATTCGGCGCGGATCCAGTCATTCAACCCGCGGGTGAAGCCGGCATTCATGTCGGCGTTGAAGATCAGCTGGACGCCGTAGAGGCAGTTCAGGATGGCATGCGTGGTGCCCGTCTCGTCCAGGAAGGCTTGCAGCGCGGGCAGGTCCGGGAAGCCGCCGCTGGCCGGGCGGAATTGCGGCGCGACGGTGAGCGGGGAATTGGGCGGGTAGGATTGGGATTCGAAACCCTCCAGCCCGCGCTGCGCGATGGCATCCGCCCAGAGGGGTTCGAGATGCGGGCGCAGCGCGTCGAGGGACGGCACCATGGGGTGGAGGTCTGTGTCGATCATCGCCCTAGCCTGCCTGCATCAATGCCACGCCATAACCCTGCATCCGTGCGTCGGTGGTGACCAGCCTTGCGCGCTCCGCGGTGGCGATGGCCAGCAGCAGATGGTCGAAGGGGTCGCGATGATCCTCACGCCAACGCAGCCGGCCAAGCTGTTCGACATGCTCGGGCGTGACCGGCAGCAGCACGAAGCCGGCTTCCTCCATGCCGCGTCGCAGTGTCGGCAGATCGATCACGAGCTTTCCGATGCGCTGCTTGATCGCGACCTCCCACAGCGAGACCGTGCTGACCAGCACTTCATTGGCGCGACTGGCAATGGCGCGCGCCGCACGCCGGTTCAGCGCCGGATCATCGGCCGCGAACCAGAGCAGCGCATGGGTATCGAGCAGCAGTCTCACTTGCGCGGCATGAGGGGTGCGGCGATGGATGCGTCCATGTCGGGCAGCGGATCGTCGAAATCCGCGGGCACGGTGAATGCGCCGCGCATGAAGCCCGCCCGGCGCGGCGCCTGGGGTGCCACGGGAACCAGTCGCGCGACCGGCTGGCCATGCGAGGTGATCGTGATGCTGCCGCCTGCGCGCACATGGCGCAGGTGCTCGGCCATGTGGCCGCGCAGGTCGCGGACGGTGATATGATCGTCGTCGGTCATGTGTACCCAGCTTGTGTACACTGATTCCGCCGGCGGCGCCACCTACATGTGGCAGACCGTCAGCTTCCGCCCCTCGATCAGCGACGCATAGCTCTCCCGCACCGTGGCCAGCCGCGGGTTGCGCCCATGCGCGTCGAAGGCCGCCTGGTCGGCATAGACCTCCACCAGCATAACTTTGGTCAGGTCGGGCGTGCCGTCGCGCCCCAGCGGCTGCAGCACGTCGAACTGCGCGCAGCCGGGTTCTTCCTGCTTCGTCAGGCGGGCGTGTTCGCTGATGATGGCGGTGAAGGCGGCGTGGTTCGCGGCCTCCATCTGGAATTCGACGATGATGCCGATGCGGGCCATGACGTGTCCTCCGGTTGTGGCGCCAGCGTCGCCCGATCATGAAGGGGATGCAACCGGCCGGCCGTCGCGCTAGAAGGCCATCAGGAGGAACCAACCATGCTCACCCGTCGCCTGGCGCTCGGCGCCACGCTGGCCGTGCCGGCCGCCCCTGCGCTCGCGCAGATTGTCTCGCGCAATGCCCGTATCGTCATCGGCTTTCCCGCCGGCGGCAGCTCGGACATCGTGGCCCGCCTCTATGCCGAACGCCTGCGCGGAAGCTATGCGCCCTCTCTCGTGGTCGATGGCCGCGTGGGTGCTGCCGGGCGCATCGCGGTGGAACATGTGCGCGATGCCGACAAGGACGGCACCACCTATCTGCAAACGCCGGCCAGCATGATGACGCTGCAGCCGCATATCTTCCCGCGCGAAGTCCGCTACGACGCGCTGACCGACTTCATCCCGGTCACCACCGTCTGCACCTTCCCCTTCGCCTTCTGTGTGCCGATGAACCATCCGGCGCGCGACATCGCGGGCTTCGCCGCCTGGGCGCGCACGCAGCCCAATGAAATCCCCTATGCCTCACCGGCCGCAGGGGCGTCGCCGCATTTCATGGGGTTGATGCTGGCCAATGCGCTGGGCATCCGCATGACGCATATCCCCTATCGCGGCGCGGTGCCCGCGGTGCAGGATTTGATCGGCGGGCGGCTGAACGCCTTCATGGGCGTCCTCGGCGATGTATCGCCGCAGCATGGCACGGGCTTGCGGATGCTCGCGGTCTCCTCGGCCACGCGCAACCCGCGCTTCCCCGATGTGCCGACCTTCCAGGAGCTGGGCTTCCGCGACCTGTCGAAGGATGAATGGTTCGGCGCCTTCCTGCCCGCCGGCACGCCGGCGCCCGTGGTGCAGGGGCTGTTCAACGCGATCCGCACCGCCGCCGCCACGACCGAGATGCGTGAGGCGCTGGCGCGGCTGGATTTCGCCCCCACCACCAGCGAAAGCCCCGCCGCCTTCGCCGCCGCCGTGCGGCGCGAGCGTGAGGAGTGGGGGCCTGTCGTGCGGGCCTCCGGCTTCCAGCCGGAGTGATCCGCGCGCCGGGGTAGGTTGCGGGCCTCCGGCTTCCAGCCGGAGTGATCCGCGCGCCGTGGTAGGTCGCGGGCCTCCGGCTTCCAGCCGGAGTGACGCGCTACAGGCGCAGCGCGCGCAACGCCGCGCGCGGCGCCACATGCTCCTCGGCCGCGAGTTCCGCCACCCGCGCGGGCGAGACATCGCGCCCATGCGCGAATTCGAACAGCCCGGTCAGCGCCCACATCGCGTCGATGCCGGCGGCCGCAGCACCGGCCAGATCGGTGTGCGGCGTATCGCCCACGGCCAGCACGCGCGCGCGCGCGATGCCCGGGATCAGATCCAGCGTCGGGCCATAGACCGCCGGATCGGGCTTGCCGATCTCCAGCACTTCGCCGCCCATCTCGCGATACACATCCGCGAGCGCGCCTGCGCAGAGGATGCGCTCACCGGCCACCATCACATGCCGGTCGGGGTTCACGCAGAGCATGGGCAGCCGCGCGGCGGCACAGGCCGCGAGGTCCGTCCGATACGGCTCCACCGATTTCGGCCCGCGATCGGGGTCGGGACCGGTGTTGAGCAGGAAATTCGCGGCGCCGATATCGGGCACCAGTTCCGCCACGCCGTCATCCACGACCGACAGATCGCGATCCGGCCCGATATGGTAGGCGCGGCCCACAAAGCGCGGATCGGACTGCGCCTTCAGCAGCAGCCAGGTCGCCTCGCCCGAAGACATGATGCCGTCATACAGCGCGCGATCGAGGCCCATGCCATCCAGCATGGTCTGGATGAACCAGGCCCTGCGCGGTGCATTGGTCAGGAAGGCGATGCGCTTGCCCGCCGCGCGCATGGCCGCCAGCGCCTCCGGCACGCCGGGGTAAGGCTTGCGCCCGTCATGCACCACGCCCCAGAGGTCGAGCACATAGCCGTCGTAATCGGCGAAGGTCTCGGTGATGGATTCCAGGATCTTCACGCGGCGGTCCCCACGGCATCGGTGATGGAAGCGAAGCCCTCACGCGCGCAGAGCGCGGCCAGGCCATCGAGGATGCGCGGCACCAACGCGGGCCCCGCATAGGCAAAGCCCGTATAGAGCTGCACCAGCGAGGCACCGGCGCGGAGCTTGGCGAAGGCCTGCTCGGCACTGGCGATGCCGCCCACGCCGATGAACACCAGCCGCCCGCCGGCATGGCGGTATGCGCGCGCCAGCATCGCGGTGCTGCGTTCAAACAGTGGCGCGCCGGACATGCCGCCGGCCTCGCGCGCATGGCGGCTGCGCAGGCCCTCGCGCGAGAGCGTGGTGTTGCTGATGATCACGCCCGCCACGCCGCCGGCGATGCACACATCCAGGATGCCGGGCAATGCGGCCTCATCCAGGTCAGGCGCGATCTTCACCAGCACCGGCACGCGCTGTTCCGGCAGTGCCGCCAGGATCGCGGCCAGCCGTTCCTCGCCCTGCAGGTCACGCAGGCCGGGCGTGTTGGGCGAGGAGATATTGATCGTGACGTAATCCACCAGCGGCGCGACGGCGGCATAAAGCGCCGGATAATCGCGCACCGGGTCTGCGCCATCCTTGTTCACGCCGATATTCGCGCCCAGCACGCCGGGCAGCGGCCGGGCCAGGTCCCGCAGCCGCGCCAGGTAGCTGTCGATGCCGCCATTGTTGAAGCCCATGCGGTTGATCACCGCCTGGTCCTGCGTCAGGCGGAACAGGCGCGGGCGCTCATTGCCGGCCTGCGGGCGGGGCGTGACGGTGCCGGCCTCGACAAAGCCGAAGCCCAGGCGCAGCAGCGGCGTCACCGCCACCGCATCCTTGTCGAAGCCGGCCGCGAGACCCAACGGGTTGGGGAAGTGCCGCCCCATCACGGTGCAGGCGAGTGCGGGATGCGCATCGGCGCGCGACTGCCCGGCCAGGCCCATGCGCAAGCCGGCCAGCGCCAGGCCATGCGCCTCCTCGGCATCGACAAGCCGCAGCGCGGGCATCAGGGCGGAGGCGAGGGATGGTGTCATGCGAAGCGCCGCATGCCAGAGGCGCGCGCGGCTGGGAAGCCAGCCCGCCCGGCGCATGCTAGGCGGGCTGCGTGAAAGGCCCGCTCTACCTCATGCTGGCGCTCATGCTGTTCGGCATCCTCGATGCCAACAGCAAGGGGCTGTCCACGGAATTCAGCGCCGCCCAGGCGCTGCTGATCCGTCATGGCACGCTGCTGGTGCTGCTGCTGGCCGCGCGCATGCTCTGGCAGGGGGCGGGCGGCACGCTGTGGTCGCGCCATCCCTGGCTGCATGCGACGCGCGCCTTTTCGATGCTCGGTTCGGGCATCTGCTTCTTCATCGCCTTCCGGCATCTGCCGCTGGCCGATGGCTATCTGGTGTATTTCACCGCGCC